>NZ_BACZ01000387.1 GCF_000333375.1 Curtobacterium sp. B18 | reverse complement strand
TCGGGATCGCCAACGCGATGGCCGCGCAGGCGGCGACGAGCCGACTGTTGTTCTCGATGAGCCGCGATCGGCAGCTGCCGGCGTTCCTGCACCGGCTGAACCGCCGACAGGTCCCGTCCGCTGCGATCATCGTCGTGTCGGTGCTCTCCGCGATCCTCGTGCTGTTCTTCGTCGGCCAGATCGACACGAGGGCGAGACGCCGGACGGCGGTGCGTCCTCGTCCCCGTCGAGTGCGGCCCACCCGGAGTCCGGGCCGGGCACGTCGGGCCAGGGTGCGTCCGAGGGGACGGCGGCACCGCAGAACCCGTACGGCGCGCCGGCACAGCCACAGGGGCAGCCCGGGTCGGGTGCCCCGCAGAACCCGTACGCGGCCCCCGGTCAGCAGAACCCGTACGCGGCGCCGGGCCACCAGAACCCGTACGCGGCGCCGGGCCACCAAAACCCCTACGCGGCGCCGAGCCAGCAGAACCCGTACGCGGCGCCTGGGCAGCAGAACCCGTACGCGGCGCCTGGGCAGCAGAACCCGTACGCGGCCCCCGGCCAGCACAACCCGTACGCGGCACCCGGCCAGCACAACCCGTACGCGGCCCCCGGTCAGCAGAACCCCTACGCCTCCACGGGGCAGCAGAACCCGTACGCCTACGCCTCGACGGGCTACCAGCCCTACGCGCAGCGGCCGAAGGTGAACACCCTGTCCGTGCTCGCGATCGTCTTCGGCCTCGCCGGTGCGCTGCCGTTCTTCTGGTTCATCGGCATCCTGCTGGGCCCGACCGGTGCGATCCTCGGCCACATCGCCCTCGGCAAGCTCAAGACGAGCGGTGAACGCGGCCGCGGGCTGGCGTTGACCGGTGTCATCGCGGGCTGGGTCGTCACCGGGATCTGGATCCTCGTGGTGATCATCCTCGTCGCGACGGGCTTCGGGTCCTCGCGGTACTCGGACTACTCCGGCTACGACTCCGGCGCCTTCATCGGCTGACGCGGGCCGCAGCTCGCACAACCGAAGTCACCCCGAACCACGGCGATCCGTGGTTCGGGGTGACTTTCGTTGTGCGGCCCGCGCGGCACGGCGAGTGCCGCACGCCGGGCCGGGCCCGTACGCCGGCCCAAGCCCGCACGCGGGGCCGGCCCCGCCCCGCCCCGCGGCCTACCCGGCCGTCTCGCCGAGCCGCTCGCACAGGATCGCGGTGTGCCGCCCCTCCAGGCGGGTGAGCACCAGGGTCACGCGACCGCTGCCGCCCCGCAGCCGCAGCCGCTTCCGGAACTGCGCCGGGTCGACGTCGACGCCGCGCTTCTTGATCTCGACCGTGCCGACGCCGTCCGCGGCGAGCCGTGCGGCGAGCTGCTTCACGTCGAGCGGAAGGACGCCCCGCACCCGGAACCCCTGGGCGAACGGGGTCGAGACGGCCTGGTCGGAGCTGACGTACGCGATGCCCTCGGAGAGCATGCGACCGTCGATCGACCGGGCGAGGTCCCCGATCAGCCGTGCGCGGATGACCGCACCGTCGGGTTCGTAGAGGTACGCGCCGAGCGGTCCGACCGACGCGTCCGGAGCGTCCGCCTCGCCGGTCAGCTCCGCGATCCCGTGCGGACCGATGACGGTCGCGGCGCGGCGGATCCCCGGGCGGGCGAGGGGGCCGAACCAGAGGGCGAGTTCGACGACCTCGCGGTCCACCGAGGTCCACTGCGCCTCGGCGGTGTCCGGGATGAGGTCGCGGTCGACGCCGGGCCCGAGCTTCACGCCCGTCGGGGTGGTCGTCGCGGCGGCGAACACGGTGTCGAGCGACGGGGACCAGTCGTCCGGGTCCGCGAGCCGCTTCGTGTTCGTGTGGCCGGAGGTCCGCCTGGCCGGGTCCATCCAGACGCCGTCCACGCGGGTGAGGTCGAACCCGGCGGCGTCGCCGAGCTCCACCCGGGCGGAGTCCCAGAGCGAGAGGTTGTGGGTGGCGACGGCTGCGGTGACCTCGTCGCGGTCGACCGCGGTGACCTCGAGGTCGAGCGCCGCCATCGCCATCGCGTCGCCGCCGATGCCGCAGCCGAGGTCCGCGACGCGCCGCAGTCCGGCGGCGGCGAAGCGTCCGGCGTGCTGGGCGGCGACCTGCAGCCGGGTCGCCTGCTCGAGCCCGGCCTCGGTGAAGAGCATCCGGGAGGCGAAGTCGCCGAACTTCCCGCGGGCCTTATGCCGGAGCCTCGCCTGCGTGAGGACCGCCGCGACGAGGCCCGGGTCGTGTCCCTCGGACCGCAGTCGGGAGACGACACGGACGATCTCACCACCGTCGGACACGGCCGGGGTACGGTCGAGCAGGGCCATCCCCTCGGGGGTCAGCAACTGGGCGAGATCGGCGGCTTCCACCCGACGATCCTCCCAGGTCGCCGAGAGCCCGGCAGGACGTTGGCACTCGGATTGACCGAGTGCCAACGACGCCCTAGAGTTGGGCCGTTGGCACTCTCCTGCGCGTAGTGCCAGCACGGTTCCCATCTGTACCGAGTCAGTACCGAGAAAGAAGAGGTCACCGTGGCCGTCAGCATCAAGCCGCTCGAGGATCGCATCGTCATCCGCCAGGTCGAGGCGGAGCAGACCACCGCTTCCGGTCTGGTCATCCCGGACACCGCGAAGGAGAAGCCCCAGGAGGGCGAGGTCGTCGCCGTGGGCCCGGGTCGTATCGACGACAACGGCAACCGCGTCCCGCTCGACGTCGCCGTGGGTGACAAGGTCATCTACTCGAAGTACGGCGGCACCGAGGTCAAGTACTCGGGCGAGGACCTCCTCGTCCTCTCTGCCCGCGACGTCCTCGCGGTCATCGTGCGCTGAGTCCAGCACGCATCGAGAACGCCCTGTTCGGCTCCGGCCGGCGGGGCGTTCTCGCGTTCCGGGCGTGGGCGTCCCGGGTGCGGTCCGTCGGGTGGCCGGGCAGACCGGTCCGGGAGGCGCGGCTCGGCCCCGCACCGTCGGTGCTGGTTCCTAGGATGGTTCCGTGAGTGAACCGTCCCCGGCACGCCCGGCCCGCAGCGAGGCATCCGTCGGCGTCGTGCAGGCGATCGTCGCGTACGGGCTGTGGGGACTCATGCCGCTGCTCTTCGCGGCGATGGCCCCCGCCGGCGCGTTCGAGATCGTCGCCTGGCGGATCGTCTTCGGGCTGGTGTTCTGCGCGATCGCGATCGCCGTCACCCGCTCGTGGCTCCGGACCCGCACGCTGATGGCCCAGCGTCGGGTGATGCTCGTGATGGGCCTCGCGGCCGTCCTCATCCTGGTGAACTGGACCGTGTACGTCGCGGCCACCACCACGGGACACACCGTCGAGGCGGCCCTCGGGTACTTCATCAACCCGCTCGTCACGATCGCCCTCGGGGTCGTGGTGCTCCGCGAACGCCTGCGTCCGCTGCAGTGGACCGCCGTCGGCATCAGCATCGTGGCCGTCGTCGTCATCGCGGTGGGCTACGGCCAGATGCCGTGGATCTCCCTGGTGCTCGCGTTCTCGTTCGGCCTGTACGGCCTCGTGAAGAAGCGCGTCGGCGGCACGGTGGACGCGCTGAGCGGTCTGACGATCGAGACCGTGTGGTTGCTCCCGATCGCGGTGGTCGCCCTCGTGGTGCTCGGCGTGACGGGGCTCGGCGGCGGCGTGACGTTCGCGAGTGCCGGTGGGCTCCACGTCCTGGTGACGGTGCTGACCGGGCCTGCGACGGCGGTGCCGCTCCTGCTGTTCGCGTCCTCGGCGCGGCGGGTGAGCCTGTCCACGCTCGGGTTGACGCAGTACCTCGCGCCGGTCATGCAGCTGCTCGTCGGCGTGGTCGTGCAGCACGAGCCGATGTCGGGTGCGCGGTGGTTCGGCTTCGGGATCGTGTGGCTGGCCCTGGTCCTGCTCACGGTCGACTCGTTCGCGGCCGGTCGGGCATCGCGGCGCCGGGCGCAGGCACCCACGGCGGCCGAGCCGGTCTGACGGAGGCGCGCCGCGCCTCCCGGCAACCCGCGACCGGGCGAGCCCGAGGTACCTGGTCGATTCGGGCGTACTGCCCCGAAAGTTCCGACCAGGTACGCCCGATTCCGTCAGGTACGCCGATCCGGCCCGCTCCGCACCGCCCCACGCCGAGCCACGAGGCCCGGCGACCGCCTCGCCTGCCGTCCCGCCCGCCCGCCCGCCGTGCGCCGAGTCTGCCCGGC
>NZ_BACZ01000388.1 GCF_000333375.1 Curtobacterium sp. B18 | reverse complement strand
CAGCAGCGCCGATCAGGGCGCCGACGTCACGTCCGTCAGGACGAGGACTCCCAGTCCGCCGGGCCGCGCGAACCCGCGCGGTACTCCTCGAGCGGGACCTGGTCCGCCTTCCAGGCGTCGACGACCGGCCCGACGATCTCCCAGCAGCGCTCGGCCACGTCACCGCGGATCGAGAGCAGCGGGTCGTCGTGGAAGATCCCGTTCAGGACCTCGCCGTAGGGGGTCAGCTCGCCGTCCGCGAAGGACGAGGACAGCGTGACCTGGCCCATCTCGAAGGGGTTGCCACCACCGTTCGCCGACACCGTCAGCTCGATCTCGTCCGGGTTGAGCACGATGCGGAGGGTGTCCGTCTTCGGGCGACCCGAGAGGCCGGAGGGCAGGCGCGTCACCGGCTTGAAGGTGATCAGGACCTCCTTGCGGCTGGCGCCGAGGGCCTTGCCGGAGCGCAGCGTGAACGGGACGCCCTTCCAGCGCGCGGTGTCGACCTCGACCGAGATCTCGGCGAGCGTCTCCGTCTGGCGCGACTTGTCGACGCCGTCCTCGTCCTGGTACGACGGCAGCTCCTTGCCGTCGATCGTGCCGGCCGTGTAGACGGCACGACGCGAGGCGACCTTCGGGTCGCCGCCCTTGAGCTCGGTGGAGCGGAGCACCCGCGCCAGCGACGAGCGGAACTCGACCGCGTCGATGTCCGACGGGGCGTCCATCGTCACGATGCCGAGGATCTGCAGCAGGTGCGACTGGATCATGTCGACCATCGCGCCGGCCTCGTCGTAGTACTGGGCGCGGTTCTCGAGACCGAGGGTCTCGTCGTAGAAGATGTCGACCTTCTCGATGTTCTCGGCGTTCCAGATCGGCTCGAACAGGCGGTTCGCGAAGCGCAGGCCGATGATGTTGAGGACCGTGGTGCGACCGAGGAAGTGGTCGGTGCGGTGCACTCGCTCTTCCGGCACCAGCTTGAGGACCGTCTCGTTGAGGGCACGGGCGCTCGCGACGTCGGTGCCGAAGGGCTTCTCGAACGCGAGGGTGGTGCCCTCGGGGAGCTCGACCTGCTGGAGGGCCTCGCAGATGTCGGACGCGATCTGCGGCGGGAGCGCGAAGTAGAGGATCGGCTCGGCGTCAGCCGCGGCGAAGAGCGCCTTGAGGTGCTCGGGGTCGGTCGGGTCACCCTGGATGAACTGCGTCGAGGCGAGGGTCGCGTCGACCTCCGGGCCCTTCACGTCCTGCGACGCGAAGGACTTCGTGACGACGTCCTTCCACTGCTCCTCGCTGCGGGCACTGCGGCCCGTGCCGATGAGCTGGACGGGGACCGCTCGACCGCTCTGCAGGAACGTGCCGAGGCCCGGCAGCAGCAGGCGGGAGGCGAGGTCGCCCGTCGCGCCGAAGATGATGAGAGTGCGCTTGTCGGTCACCGGAGGTGACTCCTTTCGCTGGTGTGGGGGTGGTCCGCTTGAGGCCAAGCCGTGGGCGGACTGGTTGATTCCCGAACGGGTCGGGGAGTTCGTGTCCGGACGCACTTCGGGCGGCACCGGTGTGGTGCCGCCCGAATGTCAGGTGCGCTGCGGGTCCGGTCAGTGACCGAAGTTGCCGCGGTAGTACTCGTAGACCCAGCCGACGAGGGTGACGGCCACGCAGGCGAGCCCGATCGGCACGATCCAGAGGCCGGCTGCGACACCGAGGAAGCAGAGGCCGGTCGCACCGGCGAGCAGGATCGGCCACCACGACCACGGGCTGAAGTGCCCGAGCTCG
>NZ_BACZ01000389.1 GCF_000333375.1 Curtobacterium sp. B18 | reverse complement strand
GTTGTCGCTGAGGATCATGTTCGACAGCGCGGATGACCCCATGGCAGTGAGCGTTCGGGACGTCGCAGCGCTCGCCGGTGTGTCCCTCGGCACCGTCTCGAACTGTGAGGTCGTACGTGAGCCAGGTCCGACGTGGAATGATGGCACGATGCCCGACCCGACGCCCCACGAGCCGTCGCTGGCCGAGCCGATCCTCCACCGGGCCGCCCGCATCGAGGACGCCGTCCAGGAGTTCCGCGAGCACCGCGCACGCCGCCGCGGGCTCGTGCCGACGGTGATCCCCTACAACGGCTACGGCGCACCGGGCTGGATCCGCGTCCTCTGCCGCGTCCTGCTCACCCGACGCGGGCTGGCGTCCGACGCCTCGTACTACGGCGTGCGCGGGTGGCGCAGCTTCACGAGCGTCGCGGTCGACGCGGCCGAGGTCACGATCACGGCCGGCGGCACCTCGCACGTCGTGCAGTCGGACCGCGGCGGGGTCGTCGACACCATCGTGCCGATCGACCTCGAACCGGGCTGGCGCACGATCAAGCTGTCCGCCGGCGGCATGCGCGACGTCGAGGCCGACGTCTTCATCGTGCACCCCGACACCCGTTTCGGACTGCTGTCGGACATCGACGACACCGTCATGGTGACCTCGCTCCCCCGCCCGATGCTGGCCGCGTGGAACTCGTTCGTGCTCACGGAGCACGCCCGCCGGCCGGTCCCGGGCATGTCCGTCCTGTACGAACGGGTGCTCGCGCAGCACCCGGGCGCCCCGACGGTCTACCTCTCCACCGGCGCCTGGAACGTCGCGCCGACCCTGCAGCGCTTCCTGAGCCGGAACCTCTACCCCTCCGGCACCCTGCTGCTGACCGACTGGGGCCCCACGCACGACCGGTTCTTCCGGAGCGGGCAGCTCCACAAGCAGCAGAACCTCGAACGGCTCGCCCAGGACTTCCCGGACGTGCAGTGGCTGCTCGTCGGTGACGACGGCCAGCACGACGAGACGCTCTACGGCGACTTCGCCCGGGCGCACCCCGAGAACGTCGCCGGCGTCGCGATCCGCCAGCTCTCCACGAGCGAGGCCGTCCTCGCCGGTGGTCGTTCGCGTGCGCAGGAACGCTCGCGCGAGTCCCAGGCTCCGTGGGTCTACGCACCGGACGGCGCGGGCATGTGGTCCGAACTCGCCCGCGTCGGCATCACGCGCGCCGATCCGAGCGACCCGTCCTGAGCCATCCCTCAGCAGGAGCCACCGCCAGCGGGGGCGACGGTGGTTGGATCGGCCCATGAGCCCGGCTGACGCCCCCACGAACCGCATCGAGGACCACGCCCTGATCGGCGACACCTACACCGCCGCGCTCGTCGGGCGGGACGGCACGATCGACTGGGCGTGCCTGCCCCGGTTCGACAGTCCGTCGACCTTCGCGTCGATCCTCGGCACCGAGGACCACGGGCACTGGACCCTCGCCCCGACCGACCCGGACGCGACCGCGAAGCGCCGGTACGACCCGGACACGCTCGTCCTGTCGACCGTGTGGACGACGGGGACCGGGGTGGTCGAGGTCACCGAGTTCATGCCGATCGGGGCGCACCGGGCGAGCATCGTGCGCCGGGTCCGGGGCCTGCGCGGCGCCGTCGAGGTCCGGCAGGTGCTCCGGATCCGCTTCGACTACGCCCGGGCGCTCCCCTGGGTGCGACAGATCGGCGGCGACGAAGACCCCGCACTGCTCGCCACCGCCGGCCCCGGCTCCGTGATCGTCCGCGGCGTGCGCTTCCACGCCGACAGACCACCGGCACTCCGCCACGAGCACCGTGCACGACGGCGAGGTGCTCGACACCGTCCTCACCTGGTACCCCTCGCACCGGGAACCGCCGGCGCCGCTCGACGTCGACGCGGCCCTGCACCGCACGGTGCGCTGGTGGCAGGACTGGATGTCGACCGCACGCACCGACGGCCGGTACGCCGAGGCCACCCGTCGGTCCCTCGTGATCCTCCGCGCGATGACCCACGCCGAGACCGGCGGGGTCGTGGCCGCCGCGACGACGAGCCTGCCGGAGGACCCGGGCGGCGAACGCAACTGGGACTACCGCTACGTCTGGCTGCGCGACGCCTCCCTCGCGCTCGCCTCGCTCATCGCGCACGGCTACCGGGACGAGGCGGCGCACTGGCGCGGCTGGCTCCTCCGCGCCATCGCCGGCGACCCCGCCGACGTGCAGATCATGTACGGCATCGCCGGGGAGCGCGAGCTCCCCGAGCGCGAGCTGTCGAACCTGCCCGGCTACGCCGCCTCGACCCCCGTCCGCGTCGGCAACGGCGCCTACACGCAGTACCAGGGGGACGTCTTCGGCGAGGTCCTCGCCGCGCTGCACGACGCCCGCGAGCTCGGCGTCGAGGAGAACGCCGATTCGTGGGCGCTGCAACGCGCGCTCCTCGGCTACGTCGAGGAGCACTGGCAGGAGCCCGACAACGGCATCTGGGAGATGCGCGGCCCGAGGCGGCACTTCACGCACTCGCGGGCGATGATCTGGGCGGCGTTCGACCGCGGGGTCGCCGCGGTCGAGGAGTTCGGCCTCGAGGGTCCCGTCGACCGCTGGCGCACCCTCCGCGGAGCGGTCCGCGCCGAGATCGAGGAGCACGGCTGGAACGCCGAGCGCGGCAGCTACCGGCAGCACTACGACACCGACGAGGTCGACGCGAGCCTGCTCGTGCTCCCCCAGATCGGCTACCTGAAGGCCGACGACCCGCGCATGACCGGCACGGTCGCCGCGATCGAGCAGGACCTCCGCACCGGCGACGACGGCCTCGTGCTCCGGTACCGCACGTCGTCCGGCTTCGACGGGCTGTCCGGCAGCGAGCACCCGTTCCTCGCGTGTTCGTTCTGGCTCGTCGAGCAGTACGCCGCGTCCGGCCGGGTGGACGACGCCGAGCGACTCATGGACGTGCTCACCGGGTACGCGAACGACGTCGGCATGCTCTCCGAGGAGATCGACGTCGCCACCGGGCACCACATCGGGAACACCCCGCAGGCGCTCTCGCACCTGACGCTCGTGTCCGCGGCGGACGCGATCGCCCGGGCCCGCGGCACGGCCGCCGGCCACCGCACCCGCCTCGCCGTCCACGACGGCGGCACCCGGTCGTGGACCGGCGAAGGTGAGCGGGCGGGCACACCCGCCTGACGTCGTGGTCGCGACCGCAGACGGACGGGAGGCACGATGCCANCCGGCAAAAGGCCTCCCGTCCGTCAGCAGCGCCCGATCAGGGCGCCGACG
>NZ_BACZ01000390.1 GCF_000333375.1 Curtobacterium sp. B18 | reverse complement strand
CCCGGGTTCTTTGTACGCCCGCCTGTCACCATCCCAGGATAGCCGGACACGACCGCAGCGCCCGATCGCGGACCTTCAGACGCCGATCGGCCTGCCACTTCAGCCTGAGTCTGTGTGCATTACCGCTGAGAGACGGGACTCGGCGCCGCGCCCGCAGCGGAACGACCAGTAGGTGACCCAGATGATCGGCTTGTAGTCGCCCGGGCCGTAGACCTGGGAGTACTGGGCCTGCAGGTCGTTGATGCCCTCGACCGTGCCGTTGAAGGTGTGCGTCGACAGGAACGACAGCAGGTACGGCACGCGGATCGAGAACAGCTCGTGCACGCCGTCGGGGGTGCCGAGCGTGAAGATCGAGAACGACGCGTCCTTGCCGGTGGCGGTGTTGTAGAGCGCCTCGGCCGCGGCCATCTTCATCGGCTGCGTGTCGACCATGGTGAGGCCGAGCTGGTCGCCGGTGAGGACCGTGAGGGCCCCCGCCGCGAGCATCGTCCACATGCCGAACTTCAGCGCCGGCATCATCGTCTCGAGGTTCTGGTTCCGCGCGAGGTGGTACGCGGCGACCGAGATGATCACCGCGGCAGCGACCATGAAGCAGGCGAAGAGCGTGTGCGGGAAGGCGGCCAGCGCGACCTTGTTGCCGAGCACGGCCCAGATGTCCGTGAGCTCCGCGCGGCCCTTGGCCTCGTTCATCGCGAAGCCCACCGGGTGCTGCATGAACGCGTTCGCGGCGATGATGAAGTACGCCGACATCATGGTGCCGACGCTCACGCACCAGATGCTCGCGAGGTGCAGCCCCTTCGGCAGGCGGTCCCACCCGAAGATCCAGATGCCGATGAACGCCGCCTCGAAGAAGAAGGCGAGGATGCCCTCGAGCGCGAGCGGGGCGCCGAACACGTCACCGACGAAGCGGGAGTAGTTCGACCAGTTCATGCCGAACTGGAACTCCTGCACGATCCCCGTCACGACGCCCATCGCGAAGTTGATGAGGAAGATGCGCCCGAAGAACCGGGTCAGCTGGAGGTAGTGCGCGCGCCCCGTGCGGTACCAGGCCGTCTGGAACACGGCCACGACGACGGCCATGCCGATCGTCAACGGGACGAAGAGGAAGTGGTAGATCGTCGTCAGACCGAACTGCCACCGCGACAGGAGGAGCGGGTCGAGGATGTCGTTCATGCGGCGTTTCCGAGCCGGTTCGCCGCGCGCTGTTGGTGCACGTCAGTTGCTTCCTGTGGAGGGGAACTTCTGGTGTCACTGGCCGTTGGGACACCACCACGTTACCTCCCGGACACATGGTTCGACAAGTTGTAGAAACCCGCTCTGCACGAACGTGCAGGAGAGTTGCACGGCACAACCGTGCGGAACACTGGTGCATGCGCCGTGTGCACCAACGACGACAGGTGCCGGGCAGATTGCCCGACACCTGTCGTTTTGTGGTGCTGTGCGTGCTACAGCAGGTCGTTGTCCTGCAGGAACGCCTTGGCGACGGAGGCCGCCGACTTCTGGTCGACCGAGTTCTGACGGTTGAGCTCGATGAGCGCGTCGGTCGTGAGGAGCTTGTTCACCTTCTCGATGGCGTCCGCCGCCTTCGAGTCGAGGTCCTTCGACACGATCGGGGTGACGTTGTTCGCCGGGACGAGGTGCTTCGGGTCCTCGAGGGTGACGAGCTTCTCGGTCTTGATCGAGGCGCTGGCGGAGTAGATGTCCGCGACCTGCGAGTCACCGTCCTGGATCGCCTTGATCGTCAGCGGGCCGCCCGAGTCGTTCTGCTGGTTGACCTCGCCGGTGATGCCGTACTTCTCCTTGAGGCCCTTCGGACCGTAGGCGGCCGTCGCGAACTCCGGGTTGGCGGCGATCGAGATCGTGCCGCCGATCTTCGAGAGGTCGGCGATGGACTTCAGGTCGTACTTGTCCGCCGTCGCCTGGGTCACCGTGTAGGTGTCGGCGTCGGAGGCGTCGGCCGACGGCAGCGCCTTGACGTCCGACGGCAGCGCCGACTTCAGCGCGGAGTTGATGCCGTCCGTCGTCGTCTCGGTCGTGGTGTCCTTGCCGTCCTCCTGCAGGAGGTAGTTCAGCAGGTTGCCGTTGTACTCCGGGAAGACGTTGATGCTCCCCTTCGCGATCTCGGGCCAGTACGCCTTGCGCTGACCGATGTTGAGCTTCTTCGTGACGGTGAAGCCCTCGTGCTCGAGCTCCTGCGCGTAGAGCTCGGCGATGATCTCGTTCGACGGGTACGCCTGCGAGCCGACGACGATGGTCTTGGAGTCCCCGCCGCCGGAGCCGGAGGAGAGCGGGTCGCTCGACGAGCAGCCCGCGAGGGCGATGGCTGCCGCGGACGCGACGGCGATCGTCGCGGCGAGACGCCGGGTCGTTGCTGTGATCACGGGTGGGTTCCTTCCACAGGGGTTGATGCTCGTGGTGCTGAGCTTCGGGAGCTCCGACGCGACAGACGCGCCGACCCGGCGGAGACACCCGCGGGGACGGCGAGCCGCTGCAGCGCGGCGAAGACGATCTCGAACGCGATGGCGAGGGCGATGACCAGGAGTGATCCGCCGAGCACCTCCGCGTAGTCGGAGTTGGCGATGCCGGAGAAGGCGTAGCCGCCGAGTCCGCCGGCGTTGATGTAGCCGACGAGGGTCGCGGTGGCGACGACCTGCAGCACCGCCGCACGGATGCCGCCGACGATGAGCGGCAGGGCGAGCGGGATCTCGACCTTGCCGAGGACCTGCCAGCCGGTCATGCCCTGCGCCTTGGCGGCGTCGATCGTCACCCGGTCGATCGCCTCGACGCCGGAGTAGGCGCCGGCGAGCACCGACGGGATGGCGAGGACGACGAGGGAGATGAGCGGGGCGCCGAGCCCGAGGCCGATCGCCAACGCCAGCAGGGTGAGGAGGCCGAGCGTCGGGAGCGCGCGGATGCCACCGGAGACACCGACCGCGATCGAGCGGCCCCTGCCGGTGTGGCCGATGGCGAGACCGAGGGGCACCGCGATCACCACGGCGATCGCGACCGCGAGCAGGGTGATCCAGACGTGCTCCCAGAGCCGGACGCCGACGGCGTTCTGGCCGACGTTGTTCGCCGGGTCGAAGATCCAGGCGATGCCCTGTGCGAAGAGGTTCATGCGGACACCTCGTTCGCCCGGACGTCGTCGGCGGCCCGACGGCGGACGGCACGGGCCGACCGGCTGCTCCCCCGCGTCCACGGCATCACGAGCCGGCCGATCCCGACGAGCAGCACGTCGAACACCAGCGCGAGGACGATGGTGAGGACGATGCCGGTGAGGATCTCGGCGCTGATGGCACGCTTGAGGCCGTCGGTGAGCAGGAAGCCGAGGTTCGGCACGCCGATGAGCGCACCGACCGTGACGAGGCTGATCGTCGACACCGACACCACGCGGATGCCGGCCAGCAGCACCGGACCGGCGAGCGGCAGCTCCACCTTGAAGAACCGCTGCGTCGGCGAGTACCCGAGCGCCTCGGACGCCCCGACGACGTCCTGGTCCACCGCGTCGATCGCGTCGGCGGCGGACCGGGCCATCAGGGCCACGCCGAAGATCGTCATCGCGATGACGACGTTCACCGGGTCGAGGGTGCTCGTGCCGATGATCGCCGGCAGGACGAGGAAGAGCGGCAGCGCCGGGATCGTGTAGAGCAGGCTCGCCACGACGACGATGGTCGACGCGGTGCCGCGCGCGACGCCGCTGCGCTTCCGGAGCCGCGAGACGAGCAGGCCGATCGGGACCGACAGCAGGAAGCTGATGACGATCGGCGGGATCGACAGCCAGACGTGCGCGATCAGGTTGTCACTGATCGTGTCCGTGTTGCCGAGGACCCAGTTCACGCGTCGCCCCGGGTCTCCTGGGGCACTGCCGCGGCCGCGTCGACGACCTGCACCGGACCGGTGAGCACGCCGGCGGCGCGCCCCTCGCCGTCGACCACGATCGGGCCGGTCGGCGTCTGCTCGACACGGAGCGCACGGCGGCCACGGCCGGCGCCGATGAAGTTCGCGACGAAGTCGTCGGCGGGCTCGGCCAGGATCTCGGCAGGGGTGCCGAGCTGGGCGATCTCGCCGCCCTTCTTCAGGATGACGACCTGGTCGCCGAGCTTGAAGGCCTCGTCGATGTCGTGCGTGACGAAGACCACCGTCTTGCCGAGCTCGCGCTGCAGCCGGATGAGCTCGTCCTGCAGGTCGTTGCGGACCAGCGGGTCGACGGCACCGAACGGCTCGTCCATCAGCAGGATGTTCGGGTCGACCGCGAGCCCGCGGGCCACACCGACGCGCTGCTGCTGTCCGCCGGAGAGTTGGGAGGGGTACCGGTTCGCGAACGCGCGGTCGAGGCCCACCGTGTCCATCAGCTCGAGGGCGCGCTGCCGGGCGTCGGCCTTCGAGACGCCGGTGAGCAGCGGCACCGTGGCGATGTTATCGACGACCTTGCGGTGCGGCAGCAACCCGGCGTTCTGCATGACGTAGCCGATGCTCCGACGGAGCTTGACCGGGTCGACGCCCGCGACGTCCTCCCCGTCGATCTCGACGGCACCTGCGCTGGGGTCGACCATGCGGTTGATCATCCGGAGCAGCGTGGTCTTGCCGCAGCCGCTCGACCCGACGAAGACCGTCGTGGTCCTCGAGGGGATGACGAGGCTGAAGTCGTCGACCGCGTTGGTGCCGTCCGGGTAGGTCTTGCGCACCGAGCGGAACTCGATCATGGGTGCCCTTCTGTTCGGAGGTAGCCCGACTCCGAGTGAGAGTACCCGTCGGGTGCGACACCCGTTCCCCCGTGACGGCGTGTGTCGCCTCCTGGACAGCGCGAACGGCGTCCGGACGGGACGACGCCCGCACCCCTCGTCGGGGTGCGGGCGTCGTCGGATCACCGGTCGGGACGCCGCTCGGGCGCGCCGCGCCGCGGGTCAGGAGGCGGCGATCACCGCTTCGAGGTGGGCCCGGCTCATCGTCCGGTACTCCTCGATCAGCGCGGTCTCCGGGTTCGCCGGGTCGCGGTGGGCGCGGGCGAGGACGGCGTGCGACGACTCGGCGAGGACCACCCAGGTGCGGGCGAGGCGCTCGGTCGTCGGCATGCCGAACCGCTCGTGCATGATGTGCGCGACGGCGCCGCCGAGCGCCGCCATCCGGTCCTCGGCGTCGCCGGTGCCGGTGTCCGCCGCGTCACCGAACCGGATCCCCCGAAAGCCGGGCTCGGTGCGGTACATCTCGGCGGTGACGTCGATGAGCGCGTCGCAGGCCTGCTGCCAGGTCGTGGCACCGCTGGTGTCGAGGGCGGTGATGAACCGCTCGGCGAGTCGCTGGGTGCTCCGGATCGCCAGCGCCTCGACGACGGCGATCCGGTCCGGGAAGTAGCGGTAGACCGTGCCGATGGACGCTCCGGCGCGCTCGGCGACCATGGCGGTGGTCAGGCGCTCGAACCCGATCTCGTCGATCACCCCGGCGGCCGCGTCGAGGAGGCCGGCGAGGCGCGCCGAACTGCGGGCTTGGACCGGCTCGTTCCTGAGCAGTGATGATCCCCCCGGCAGTGCGTTCGATACCTCGGTGACGAGCACGTGTTCTCCTCTTGCGCGGGCAGCGCTTCTCAAGTGGGTGGCTGACGGACCAACTGTCGCAGAGACCGGCTGGAATATCGCTGCGACTCTCCCAGTACACGTGTGAGGTCGTACGTGAGCCAGGTCCGACGTGGAATGATGGCACGATGCCCGACCCGACGCCCCACGAGCCGTCGCTGGCCGAGCCGATCCTCCACCGGGCCGCCCGCATCGAGGACGCCGTCCAGGAGTTCCGCGAGCACCGCGCACGCCGCCGCGGGCTCGTGCCGACGGTGATCCCCTACAACGGCTACGGCGCACCGGGCTGGATCCGCGTCCTCTGCCGCGTCCTGCTCACCCGACGCGGGCTGGCGTCCGACGCCTCGTACTACGGCGTGCGCGGGTGGCGCAGCTTCACGAGCGTCGCGGTCGACGCGGCCGAGGTCACGATCACGGCCGGCGGCACCTCGCACGTCGTGCAGTCGGACCGCGGCGGGGTCGTCGACACCATCGTGCCGATCGACCTCGAACCGGGCTGGCGCACGATCAAGCTGTCCGCCGGCGGCATGCGCGACGTCGAGGGGCACCGTTCTTCGCGGCCGACGAGGACGAGGTCGCCGACCTGTTCGAGCAGGCGCTCCAGGGGTACTTCGGGCCGAACCACATCGGCACCGACCACGTCCGGGCGCTGCACCGCCTCGGGTACCTGCCGCTCGAGATCCGGGCGCTGCCCGAGGGCACGCTCGCGCCGATCGGTGTCGCGACCCTGACCGTCGAGAACACCGTCGACGAGTTCTTCTGGCTGCCGAACTACATCGAGACCGCGCTCTCGGCCTCGATCTGGCACCCGTCGACCGTCGCCACGAAGGCGCTCGAGTACCGCGACCTCATGGAGGACTGGGCCGCCCGCACCGGTGCCGACCCGGCCAGCATCGACTTCGCCGCGCACGACTTCTCCTTCCGGGGCCAGTCGAGCATCGAGTCGGCCGCGGCCGGCGGGGCCGGACACCTGCTCTCGTTCCTCGGCACCGACTCGATGCCGTCGCTCGACTTCATCGACCGCTACTACCCGGGCGACAACGGCTGGGTGGCCGCGAGCGTCCCCGCCACCGAGCACAGCGTCATGTGCGTCCGCGGTGCCGACGGCGAGCTGGCGACGTTCGAGCAGATCCTCGACGTCTACCCGACGGGCATCGTGTCAGCGGTCAGCGACGGCTTCGA
>NZ_BACZ01000391.1 GCF_000333375.1 Curtobacterium sp. B18 | reverse complement strand
CCGCAGCAAGGCACGCGAGACCACCCGTCGCAAGGGGCTCCTCGAGTCGGGCGGCATGCCCGGCAAGCTCAAGGACTGCCAGTCGAAGGACCCGACGGTCTCCGAGATCTTCATGGTCGAGGGTGACTCCGCCGGCGGTTCCGCCGTGCAGGGTCGCAACCCGATGACGCAGGCGATCCTGCCGCTGCGCGGCAAGATCCTGAACGTCGAGAAGGCCCGTCTCGACCGTGCCCTGGCCAACCAGGAGATCCAGTCGATGATCACGGCGTTCGGCGCCGGCATCGGTGAGGACTTCGACCCGGACAAGGCCCGGTACCACAAGATCGTGCTGATGGCCGATGCCGACGTGGACGGCCAGCACATCACGACGCTGCTGCTCACCCTGCTGTTCCGCTACATGCGTCCGCTCATCGAGCGCGGGTACGTGTACCTCGCGCAGCCGCCGCTGTACCGCCTGAAGTGGTCGAACTCGGCGCACGAGTACGTGTTCAGCGACCGTGAGCGCGACGCCCTGATGCAGTCCGGCCTCGCCGCCGGCAAGCGCATCCCGAAGGACAACGGGATCCAGCGCTACAAGGGCCTCGGCGAGATGGACTACAAGGAGCTGTGGGACACCACGATGAACCCGGACACCCGGACGCTCCTGCAGGTCACGCTCGAGGACGCCGCCGCGGTGGACAGCGTCTTCGCGACGCTGATGGGCGAGGACGTCGAGTCCCGTCGCCAGTTCATCCAGCAGAACGCGAAGGACGTCCGGTTCCTCGACATCTGAGGGCCGGGAGGCGCGGTGTGAGCCGCGTCGACCAGTCCCGACCACCTGTGGTCGCGCCCGGCGCGGCCGACGGAACCACAGCCTCCGGGCTGTCCAGAAAGGGAACGAAGCCACATGGCTGACGACAACGAGAACGGCGCCGACGAGCAGCCCGAGATCGTCCACGGCGACAGCGGGGACATCGTCGTCTCCGGTGACCGCATCTCGCAGGTCGACCTGCAGCTCGAGATGCAGCGGTCGTACCTCGACTACGCGATGTCCGTCATCGTCGGCCGTGCGCTGCCCGAGGTCCGTGACGGACTGAAGCCCGTGCACCGCCGCGTGATCTACGCGATGTTCGACGGCGGCTACCGCCCCGACCGGGCCTTCTCGAAGTGTTCCCGTGTCGTCGGCGACGTGATGGGGCAGTTCCACCCGCACGGTGACAGCGCGATCTACGACGCCCTCGTCCGCCTCGTGCAGCCGTGGTCGCTCCGCTACCCGCTCGCGCTCGGCCAGGGCAACTTCGGGTCCCCGGGCAACGACGGCGCCGCCGCGCCGCGGTACACCGAGACCAAGATGGCGCCGCTCGCCATGGAGATGGTCCGGGACATCGACGAGGACACCGTCGACTTCCAGGACAACTACGACGGTCGGACGCAGGAACCCGCCATCCTGCCGGCGCGGTTCCCGAACCTGCTCGTCAACGGTTCCGTCGGCATCGCGGTCGGCATGGCCACGAACATCCCGCCGCACAACCTGCGCGAGGTCGCCGCCGGCGCGAAGTGGGCGCTCGAGCACCCCGACGCCACCCGTGAAGAGCTGCTCGGTGCGCTCATGCAGCGCATCAAGGGCCCGGACTTCCCGACCGGGGCGCAGATCCTCGGCACGAAGGGCATCCAGGACGCCTACCGCACCGGTCGTGGCTCGATCACGATGCGTGCGGTCGTCAACGTCGAGGAGATCCAGGGCCGCACCTGCCTCGTCGTCACCGAGCTCCCGTACCAGGTGAACCCCGACAACCTCGCGATCCGCATCGCCGAGGGTGTCAAGGACGGCAAGCTCGCCGGCATCGCGGACATCCGTGACGAGACCTCGGGTCGCACCGGCCAGCGCCTCGTCATCGTGCTCAAGCGCGACGCCGTCGCCAAGGTCGTCCTCAACAACCTGTACAAGCACACGCAGCTGCAGGAGAACTTCGGCGCGAACATGCTCGCGATCGTCGACGGCGTGCCCCGCACCCTCGCGCTCGACGGGTTCATCTCGGCGTGGGTCGACCACCAGATCGACGTCATCGTCCGCCGCACGCAGTTCCGGCTGCGCGAGGCAGAGAAGCGCGCCCACATCCTCCGTGGCTACCTGGCGGCGCTCGACGCGCTCGACGAGGTCATCGCGCTCATCCGCCGGTCGCCCGACGTCGAAGAGGCCCGCACCGGTCTGATGGACCTGCTGTCCGTCGACGAGATCCAGGCGCGCGCCATCCTCGAGCTGCAGCTCCGTCGTCTCGCCGCCCTCGAGCGGCAGAAGATCCACGACGAGGCCGAGGAACTCGAGCGCAAGATCGCCGACTTCCAGGACATCCTGGCGTCGGAGACCCGTCAGCGCTCGATCATCGGTGACGAGCTCGAGGAGATCGTCGAGCGGTTCGGCGACGACCGCCGCAGCGAGATCCTGCTCGGCTTCGACGGCGACATGTCGATCGAGGACCTCATCCCCGAGGAGGAGATGGTCGTCACCATCACCCGCGGCGGGTACGTCAAGCGCACGCGGAGCGACAACTACCGGTCGCAGCACCGCGGTGGCCGCGGGGTCAAGGGTGCGCAGCTGCGCGCCGACGACGTCGTCGAGCACTTCTTCGTGACGACGACGCACCACTGGCTGCTGTTCCTGACGGACAAGGGCCGCGTCTACCGCGCCAAGGCGTACGAGCTGCAGGAAGCCAGCCGTGACGCCAAGGGTCAGCACGTCGCGAACCTGCTCGCCATGCAGCCGGACGAGCAGATCCAGCAGGTCCTCGACATCCGCGACTACGAGGCGGCGCAGTACCTCGTGCTCGCCACGGCGCACGGTCTCGTCAAGAAGACCGCGCTCACCGAGTACGACACGAACCGCACCGGCGGCATCATCGCGATCAACCTGCGCGACGGCGACACCCTGGTGCAGGCGCTCCTCGTCGACGAGCACGACGACCTCCTGCTCGTCTCGAAGCACGGCATGTCGCTGCGGTTCACCGCGACGAACGACACGCTGCGCCCGATGGGTCGCTCGACCTCCGGCGTGAAGGGCATGTCCTTCCGCGACGACGACTCGCTGCTCGCGGCCCGGGTCGTCTCGGACGACGGCTACGTGTGGGTCATGACCGAGGGCGGCTACGCCAAGCGCACCTCCGTCGACCAGTACCGGGTGCAGGGACGTGGCGGTCTCGGCATCAAGGTCGCCAAGCTGGCCGCCGATCGAGGGGACCTTGTGGGTGCTCTCATCGTCGGTGAGGACGACGAAGTCCTCGTCGTGCTCCAATCGGGCAAGGTGGTAAGGTCTGCCGTGGCCGAGGTGCCCGCCAAGGGTCGCGACACGATGGGTGTGGTCTTCGCGAGGTTCGCGGAGAACGACCGGATCATCGCGGTGGCCCGGAACACAGAGCGGAACCTGGACGACCAGGACGACGCCGAGATCGAGCCTGCGGGCCCGGTGGAGACGGTCAGCCCGGACGAAGCGGCCGCCGACCCCGCCGACACAGTGCCCACGGACACCGTGGCCGGAGAGGACCAGTCAAGCAATGAGTAGTGTCGCCGAGAAGCTCCAGAAGAAGGCGAAGCGGCCCGTCGGCACCCGTCAGGTGCGACTGCGGCTCGTGTACGTCGACTTCTGGTCGATGGTGAAGCTCAGCTTCCTCATCGCCCTGGCCGGCTCGATCGTGATCGTCGTCGCCACCGCCCTGGTGTGGGTCATCCTCAACCAGACCGGTGTCTTCACGCAGATCGACGCTCTGCTGAAGGACGTCACCGGGCAGAACAACTACTCGATCATGGACCAGTTCTCGCTGGGCCAGGTGCTCGGGTTCTCCGTCGTCGTGGGCATCCTCAACGTGGTCGTCGGTACCGTGCTCGGCGCGATCGTGAGTGTCCTCTACAACCTCAGTGTCCGGATCACCGGCGGCCTGCTCGTCGGCTTCACGAACAACTGACACACCCGGCTCGGATGGGCCGACCGCCTCGATTTCGTTCTGCGGCATCGGTACGGTAGGCTTTCATCCGGTCTGAGGGGCTATAGCTCAGGCGGTTAGAGCGCTTCGCTGATAACGAAGAGGTCCAAGGTTCAAGTCCTTGTAGCCCCACCACTTCCTCCGACACTCCGTACCATGGGTGTCACGGGGCCTTAGCTCAGTTGGTAGAGCGCCTGCTTTGCAAGCAGGATGTCGGGAGTTCGATTCTCCCAGGCTCCACTCCCTCGGCGTGAGCCTTGCTCCGCTCGTTCCTCGTTTCGCCTCGCTCGGTCGTCGTGCTCGTCTGCGCCTGCGGCGCTCCGCTCCGCGATGGCCGCTCCGCGAGGCCAGCTTGCGCCCGGCGATCGGTCGGCTCCGTGCTCGAGGTCTCGGGATCGTCGGGCCGCGCCCTGGTGCGACGGCCGTCCATGGGACCTCGGCGGATGTGAGCGGCGGGTCGCGCGACCACGGACGGCCGGTCGTGCGGTCACGTGTGCGCGCTGGTGATCGGACGCACCGCGTGGCGGACAGGAGGCGCGGGACCAGGCCGCTCCGCGCCTCCAGTCCGGTGCGGGGCAGCGCAGGCGACCGGCGGGCGCCGGGTGCGCCGGGTGCGCAGGATGTGTGGCTGGTGGTGTGCCGAGCGGGCGGAACACGCCGTGGGTGTGCGTCGAGCGGGCAGAATCCGTCGGCATGACGGCCCGAGCGGGACGTATTTCGCCCGCTCGACTCGCGGTGGCCCGGCCTGGCCGGGCCGGCTCGGCCGGGCCGGCTCGTTCGCGCCGGGGACGACGAAGGGCCCCGGCGGGTGCCGGGGCCCTTCGTACGAACCGGGAGGTCAGGCTGCGGGCTTGCCCGCAGTGTCGGCGTCGTCCGCGACCCAGAGGTCGTCGTCCGCACGGAGCGTCTGGTACGCGGCGTAGGCGGCACCGGCCACGGCCACGACACCCACCACGATCAGCGCGACACCGCCGAAGCCGATGCCCTTCTTCTGGTGCGGCACGTACTTCTCCGCAGCCTTCTTGGCCTTCTTGCCCTTCTTCTGGGCGTTCTTCACGATCTTCTTGACCCGGGGGTCCTTCGCGAGGTCGCCCACGCTGAGGACCGAGCCCGCGGTCGCGACCAGGCCGGGGACGACCTCGGACTGGAATCGGTGTGAAGCGTTCTGCGCTGCGCTCGTGGCAGCGTGCACACCCGTGGCGACAGCCGGGCGGATGCCGTTGTCGATCGCGTTCTGCACTCGCGGCGCGATGTCCTTGCGAGCAGCGTCCGCGGCGTGGGACCGGGCCTCTGCAAGGATCGCGTTCGCGTGCTCGAGGACCTTGCGCTGCTCGCCGAGGAGCGAGGCGGTCTGGCCCTTGAGCTTCTTGATCTGCTTCCGGCGCTTGCGCGGGATCTCGATCGTCGTCATCTGGTACCTCCATCGGAACGGCGTGACCACCATCCTGCCACCGCAGTGCCTGACAGGTCACGGAGCCTCACCTGTGTGATCCGTCTGACCGTCAGCAGTACATGCGAGAATCGGAACATGTCTCTGCACACCGCTGTCGCAACGATCCACACGAACAAGGGCGACATCCGCGTCAACCTGTTCGGCAACCACGCTCCCAAGACCGTCAAGAACTTCGTCGACCTCGCGACGGGCAAGCAGGAGTGGACGCACCCCGGCACCGGCAAGGTCTCGACCGACAAGCTCTACGACGGGGTCGTCTTCCACCGCATCATCAAGGACTTCATGATCCAGGGCGGCGACCCGCTCGGTCAGGGCATCGGCGGTCCGGGTTACCGCTTCGACGACGAGATCCACCCGGAGCTCACCTTCCAGAACCCGTACATCCTCGCCATGGCGAACGCCGGCATCCAGGGCGGCCGCGGCACGAACGGCTCGCAGTTCTTCATCACCACGGTGGCGACGCCGTGGCTGCAGGGCAAGCACACCATCTTCGGCGAGGTCGCGGACGACGAGTCCCGTGCGGTCGTCGACGCGATCGAGGGCGTGCCGACCGACGGCCGTGACAAGCCGCTCGAGGACGTCGTCATCCAGAGCATCGACGTCGAGGACGTCTGAGTCACCACGTGACCGACCAGGCGTACAACCCGAACAACACCTGCTACCGGCATCCGGACCGGCAGAGCTTCGTGCTCTGCCAGCGCTGCGGGCGGACGATCTGCCCGGAGTGCCAGACGCCGGCCGCGGTCGGGGTGCACTGCCCTGAGTGCGTGCGCGAGCAGCGTGCGCAGTTCCAGGCGAACCGTCGGGCGTCCGGAGGCCCCAGCGGGCTGACGGTCGCCCGGCGGCGGTTCGCCATGCTCGACCAGAAGGCGACGGTCGTGATCGTCGTCGTGTCCGCCGTGCTCTGGTTGCTCAACCAGGTGACCGGCGGGTACGTCAACGCCTGGCTGAGCTACTACACGCCCGCGATCGGATCGCAGCCGTGGCGGCTCGTGACCGGGCTGTTCGTCCACTCCTCCTTCTTCCACATCCTGTTCAACATGTGGGCGGTGTGGATCTTCGGGCGGATGCTCGAGAACATCCTCGGCACGTGGCGGTTCGTCGCGCTGTACTTCCTGGCTGGCCTCGGTGGTGACCTCGCCGTCTCGTTGCTGAGCCCCGCGACGCCGGTGGTCGGTGCCTCCGGCGCGATCTTCGGGTTGTTCGCGGCGTTCTTCGTGATCCAGCGGAGCCTCGGTTACAACGCCGTGCAGCTCCTGGTCATCATGGGGCTCAACCTCGTGGTCGGCTTCCTGCCCGGTACCGCGATCTCGTGGCAGGCGCACGTGGGCGGAATCGTCCTCGGGTTCATCACCGGGTTCGTCTTCGCGCGCACCCGGAACATCCGGCAGCGTCGTCTGCAGATCGGACTCCTGGTCGCCGAGGCCGTCGTGCTCGTCGGGCTGATCTACGCCGCGTACGCGGGCCTGTCGATCGGTGTCGGCATCTGAAACGTCTCGGCGACCATCGCCACCCGAACGCCCCGTTGCGCTTGCAACGGGGCGTTCGTCGTTTCCACAGCCCGGCCCGGAGTTGTCCACAGCTGTGGAGAACACGGTGAGTTACACGCGTGTGATTATCCCCACTGTGGACTCAGCTGTGGATAACTCCGGGAGGGGGATGTGGATGAGTGTGTGGAGAGTATGGAGAACTGTGGAGAACAGGCGTTCTGGGGAACGGTCGACGGCTAGCAGCCCGTCAGCGTTGTGGAGAACGCCTCGGAGTGCCCGCGAACACGAGAACGCCCGCCGCACCAGCAGGTGCGACGGGCGTCGGAGTGTGTGTGGCCGGGCTGCTACCGCCAGCGCGTGGTCATGAGGAAGCCGATGAACATGATGCCGAAGCCGATCAGGATGTTCCACGACCCGAGCGACGGCACCGGCAGCGTCGTGTTCGAGATGTAGAAGACGATCACCCAGGCGAGCCCGATGAGCATGAAGCCGAACATGACCGGCTTGAACCACACGGGGTTCGGCTGGTCCCCCGCGGTGTCGACCGAGTCGGCTCGGGTCCTCCGGGCGGGCTTGGTGCGGTCCTTGTCCTTGGCCATGGCCGGTATCCTACCGTGACCACGGGTGTGGGAAGACTCTCAGCCCGCTGCACACATCCCCCACGAGTACGGTGAACCGCCATGACCAAGATCCTCGTCGTCGACAACTACGACAGCTTCGTCTACACGCTGAACGGCTACGTCCAGCAGCTCGGGGCGGAGACCGACGTGGTCCGCAACGACGCCTTCCCGGCGTCCGAGATCGCCGACCGCATCGCGGACTACGACGGCGTGCTGCTGTCCCCCGGACCCGGCACCCCCGCGGACGCCGGTGTCTCCGTCGAGACCGTGCACGCGGCGATCGCTGCGGACAAGCCCCTGCTCGGTGTGTGCCTCGGGCACCAGGCCATCGCCGAGGCGCTCGGCGCGACGGTCACCCACGCCGAGGAGCTCATGCACGGCAAGACCTCGCAGGTCGACCATGACGACAGCCCGCTGTTCGCCGGCGTCCCGCACCCCTTCACGGCCACGCGCTACCACTCGCTCGCGATCGTCGACGGCACGGTCCCCGACGAGCTCACGGTCACCGCGCGGACGGGCGGTGGCGTGATCATGGGCGTGCAGCACCGCGAGCACCCCGTGTACGGCGTGCAGTTCCACCCGGAGTCGGTCCTCACGGAGGGCGGCTACCGGATGGTCGGCAACTGGCTCGAGACGACCGGTCTCGAGGGCGCTGCGGAGCGCGCGGCCGGCCTGAACCCGCTCATCGCGGCGCACCGCGCCTGACGACGGCGCCGCGCACACCGAGCTGCCCGCCGCGTGGGACGACCCCACGCCGGATCCGGCGTGGACGTGGCGGAGATGAGTCGCGCCTCCAGGCTGACCTGACGGCCGTCGGATGTGGCCACGGACGGGAGGCGCGGGTCACGCCCGCCCCGAC
>NZ_BACZ01000392.1 GCF_000333375.1 Curtobacterium sp. B18 | reverse complement strand
CCTCCGCGCGGCCGCGGTGTCGAACCCGTGCGAGCCCGGGCTCGTGACCCTCGTCGGCGAACTGTCCACCCGGAGCGAGGAGTTCCGCACCTGGTGGGCCGCGCACGACGTCCGGATGCACCGCACCGGCAAGAAGCGGATCGTGCACCCCATCGTCGGCGAACTCCGGCTCGACTACGAGGCCCTCGAGCTCGTCGCGGACCGAGGGCTCGTGATGTTCTCGTACTCGGCCGAACCCGGCAGCGAGTCCGAGCGCTCCCTGGCACTCCTCGGGTCGTGGGCCGCCACGGAACGCGCCGAGCACTACGCGGCACTGCGCGCGTCGGAGACCGAGTCGGTCGACTGACCCGGAGCCCCCGTGGACCCGAGCGGTCACGGTGGATCGGTCCGGTCATGGTCGATCGGTCCGGTCACGGTGGATCGGTCCGGTGAGGCCGCTCGGCGACCCGTGCCGTCGCGTCGTTGACCGTTCCGGTTCGCGATCCCCGGGATTCCCGAACCAGAACGGTCACGGCGGATCGCCAGGGGCGGTGTCAGGTGGTGGGAGCCGCAGGACCGGTCGCGTCCGGGCCCGCGCCACCGTCGTCGGTCGCGGCACTGCCGTCGTCGGTGCCGGCGATACCGTCGACGATCGCGCGGTACCGCAGCCGCTCGATGCGCAGCACCCGCTCCGTCGCGGAGAGGCGCAGCACGCGGATCGCCGCGAAGACGAGCACGATGAGCGCGACCGTCAGGACGGCGAGCGACACGACGAAGGCGACGTACAGCAGGCTGACGACGGCGAATCCCCCGGAGATCATGGGGCGACGGTAGCAGGCACCGTCCGTAGGCTGGGGCCGTGACGAGGACGGCGGACGGCCCAGCGGGGGAGCCCGGAGCCGTTCGCGCGGAGCAGGACCACCGGAAGTACCGCCGGCCGGAGCCGTCCTTCGTCCGGGCGGTCGCGACCGCCCTCGGCGACGCCCGGACGGTCCTCGAGGTGGGTGACGGCGCGGTGTCCTCCGTGCCCGCCGACCGCGCCGTCACCGCGGCGACGTCGACGAACGCGATCGACACCGACGCCGCCAGCGACGCCGACGCCGACGCCACCGACGGATCCGGCACCTGGGCGCTGCCGTTCCCGGCCGACCGCTTCGACGCCGCGGTCGTGACGTTCCCCGTGGAGGGGTGGGTCGACCCCGAGCGGGGACTCGCCGAGGTGCGCCGGGTGACTCAGGGTCCGATCGTGGTCCTGACGTCCGACCCCGACCGCGTCCCGGACTTCTGGCTCGCCGAGTACGCCCCCGAGGTCACCGCGGCCGAGGCCGGGCGGTACCCGCCGGTGGGCCGCATCGCCGCGGCCCTCGCCGGGGACACCGTCACGACCACCCCGCTGCCGATCCCGTTCACGTGCGTCGACGGGTTCTCCGAGGCGTACTACGCCCGACCGGAGCGGCTCCTCGACGCGGCGGCGCGGCGGGCCGACCCCGCCTGGGGCCTCGTGGACGAGCTGACCGCACGCCGCTCGGTCGCGGCGCTCCGGAACGCGCTGGACTCCGGGGACTGGGACCGTGCGCACGGCGCCCTCCGGACGCAGCCGTCACGGGTGGGCTCACTCGTCCTCGTCACCGCGGTGCCGCCGCGCGCTTGACACGTCGACGTAGGCTGGTCCCGTGAGCTTCCAGGAGGTGGTCGGCGCCCGTTTCGCCGACATCAGGGCGTGATGCCCCCGGTCGCACCGTGCGGTGCGGCCGCCGTCATCGAACCCTGAGACCCTCCGCCC
The DNA here is from genome assembly GCF_000333375.1 of Curtobacterium sp. B18. Lineage (GTDB taxonomy): Bacteria > Actinomycetota > Actinomycetes > Actinomycetales > Microbacteriaceae > Curtobacterium. The sequence continues at coordinate 5,728 of NZ_BACZ01000392.1, read as the reverse complement.
GGTGCGGCGCGCGTCCGCGTGCCCCGGGCCCTGCCGAGAGCGAACCACCATGCTGCCCATCAGCGAGAAGACCATCCGCACGTCCTTCGTCAACGCCTCCCGCAAGGAGACCGGCGACCTCACCCTGCCCGGGGACCTCGACACCCTCGACTGGGACGCGCTCGACTACCTCGGGTGGCGCGACCCGAAGCTCGCGCGCCGCGCGTACGCCGTCGTGCCGACGCTCGAGGGCGAACTCGTCGGCATCCTGTTCCGGCAGGCCGAGGCGTCCCCCCGCGCCCGGGCCCAGTGCTCGTGGTGCCAGGACGTCAAGCTGCCGAACGACGTCGTGTTCTACAGCGCGAAGCGGTCCGGGCCGGCCGGGCGCAACGGCAACACCGTCGGAACGCTCGTCTGCCAGGACTTCCAGTGCTCCCGCAACGTGCGGCGGACGCCGCCCCTGGCCTACGAGGGGTTCGACGTCGAGGCCGCCCGCCGGCAGCGGATCGAGGACCTGCAGCTGCGCGCGGCGTCGTTCGCCGCGGAGGTCTAGGACCGGCGCGACCAGCAGACGGCCCGGAGGCGCGGTGCGGGCCGGCACCGCGCCTCCAGGCCGTCGGGTCGTGCGGTCAGCGACCGATGGACGACATGTCCGGGTAGCGGTCGCCCGTCGGGACCGGCAGCGCCGACAGGCGCGCGACCTGGTCGGTGGTGAGGGTGAGGTCGGTGGCGCCGACGTTCTCCTCGAGCCGCGTGACCCGCTTCGTACCGGGGATCGGCACGACGTCGTCACCCTGCGCGAGCAGCCAGGCCAGGGCCACCTGCGCCGGGGTGCCGCCCGCCTCGGACGCGATGTCCTTGACGGCGTCGACGATCCGCATGTTCTCGGCGAACGCTGCCTCGGCGAACCGCGGGTTCGCACGGCGGAAGTCGTCCGAGTCGAGGTCGGACGGCTTCGTGATCGCGCCGGTCAGGAACCCGCGGCCGAGCGGCGAGTACGGCACCAGACCGATACCGAGCTCACGGAGGGTGTCGAGCACCTCGCCCTCCGGGTCCCGGGTCCACAGCGAGTACTCGCTCTGCAGGGCCGTGATCGGGTGGACGGCATGGGCCTTCCGGATCGTCGCGGCGCTCGCCTCGGAGAGCCCGATGTGCCGGATCTTGCCCTCCTCGACGAAGCCGGCGAGCTGCCCGATCACGTCCTCGATCGGGACGGCGGGGTCGACGCGGTGCTGGTAGTACAGGTCGATGTGGTCGGTGCCGAGCCGTCGCAGGGAGCCCTCGAGCGCCTCGCGCACCGACTCGGGCGCACTCGAGATCCCGCGCTGGGTGCTCGGCTCGGTCTCGCCGGGGGTGTGGGTGATCAGGCCGAACTTCGTCGCGATGACGACGTCGTCCCGACGGTCCCCGAGGGCCCGGCGGAGCAGGTCCTCGTTCGTGTACGGGCCGTAGGCCTCGGCGGTGTCGAACAGGGTGACGCCGAGGTCGATCGCGCGGTGGATCGTGCGGATCGACTTTTCGTCGTCGGTGCCGGCGCCCGTGTAGAAGGCGCTCATGCCCATGGTGCCGAGGCCGACGGGGCCGACCTCGAGGTCTCGGAGCGTGCGTGTCTGCATGGGTGCAGGTCTACTCCGGGTCCCTCGGTTGGAGGGAGGCACTGACCGGACCCGTCAGCCAGGAATGCCCGTTCGTGCGGTTCCTCCAAGGTTCCGCGCGTTCCCGACCCGACCCTGGTGTGATCGGAGCGTGAACCTGTACTTCCGGCTGTTCCTGCTCCGGTTGCGCGTCCGGCTCCGCCCCGCGGTCGGTGGACGTCGACCGACGCTCTGGGACGAGGTCCGCACGCCGTTCCGGGTGACCCTGACCGACCTCGACCCGCTGCGCCACGTGAACAACGGGAAGTACCTGTCGATGCTCGACCTCGGGCGACTCGACCTCATGCTGCGCTCCGGGTTCTGGGGTGCGATCGCCGAGCGCGGCTGGTACCCCGTGGTCTCCGCGCAGACCATCACGTACAAGCGGTCCCTGACGCTCGGGCAGCGGTTCGAGCTCGTGACCCGGGTGCTCGGGATGGACGACCGCGCGGCCTACCTGGAGCAGACGTTCGTCCGGCGCGGCACCGTGGTGGCTCGAGCCGTGGTGCAGGCGCGGTTCCTGCTGCGGACCGGTGGGACGGTGTCCCCGGCGGAGCTGCTGGACGCCGCGGGGGCCACCGACCGGGACCTGTCGGTACCGGAGTGGGTGCACGACTGGGCCGGGGCCACCCGGATCAGCAGCTCGGGTACGCTCGCGGGCAGGGGGGCGGATGCCCCGGGACGAGAGGGGACGTCATGACCATCGTGTGGATCGTGATCGGCATCGCGGTGCTGATCGCCGCCGTCATCACCGTGCTCGAGGTGCAGAACCACCGACGCGCGAAGCGCCTCGCGCACCTCGGACCGGCCGACCCGCGGCTCGGGGCACAGGCGAGAGCGGACGCCGATGCCGCGCACTCGGTGACCGAGGGGCTGTCGAAGTCCGCGCACCCGGGCGTCTCCGGCGCCGGCGGCGGGGTCTCCGGCCCGTGACCCGGCCCGCCACCAGGCGGACGGTGCTCGCCGGGGGAGTCGGACTCGGGATCGCCGGGGTGCTCGCCGCGTGCAGCCGACCGGCACCGTCCCCGTCCCCGTCGGCCACGGGCACACCCGGACCCACGAGGACCCCGACCGCGTCACCGACACCGGGCGGCCCCGACTCGTGGGACGCCCTGGCCGCCGCGGTCTCCGGACGGCTGCTGCGCTCCGGGTCGGACGGGTGGAACACTGCTCGCCTGGTCGAGAACCCACGCTACGACGACGCCGATCCGCAGGGCATCCTGCGCGCAGCCGGGGTCGCCGACGTGCAGGCCGGGCTGGCCTTCGCCCGGAACACGCACACCCCGGTCGCGCTCCGCGCCGGCGGGCACTCGTACACGGGGTGGTCGGCCGGCGGCGCACCCGGCACCGACGTCCCACGGTCGCTCGTCATCAGCACGCAGGACCTCGACGGCATCGAACTGCACGACGACGACACCGTGACGATCGGCCCCGGCGCGCAGCTCGGGGACGTCTACGCCACACTCGCGACGGCCGGTCGGGCCATCGGCGCCGGCTCCTGCCCGACCGTCGGCATCGGCGGGCTCACCCTGGGCGGCGGGGTCGGCGTGCTCGTCCGCTCCTTCGGTCTGACCTGTGACCAGCTCACCGGCGTCACGCTCGTCACCCCGGACGGCGCCGTGCACGACGTCTCGACCTCGGCCGAACCGGACCTCTTCTGGGCCTGCCGCGGTGGGGGCGGCGGGACCGTCGGCGTCGTGACCGCACTGACCTACCGGACCCAGGCCGCGCCTCCCGTCCTGCTCTTCACCATCACCTTCGCGTGGTCCGCCGCCGCTGCCGTGGTGCGCGCCTGGCAGGACTGGGCGCCGACCGCCGACCCGCAGCTGTGGTCGACGCTCAAGCTGCTGAACGGCACCCGCCACACCGCGCCGACCGTCACCGTGACCGGTGTGTGGACGGGTTCGAAGACCGGTGCCGACACCTCCGTGGACGGGTTCATCGCCGCCACCGGGGCGAAACCGCTGGCCCACACCGCAACGCAGCACACGTACGGGTCCGCGATGGCCGCGCTGGCCGGCAAGCCGCAACGGGTGTCCGAGGCGGCGACCTCCTCGATCGGATCGTTCAAGCTGACCGACGCGCAGATCGACGTGCTCGTCGCCCGAGCGGACGCGGCCGGCGACGTGCCGGGGAACCTCGAGGGCGGTGTCTCCCTCGATGCCCTCGGCGGCGTCGTGGCCGACATCGGCCGGACGGACTCGCCCGTCCCGTGGCGGTCCGCGCTCATGACCGTGCAGTACACCGCGGTCTTCGCCGACGGATCGGACCCGGCGCCCTTCGACGCCTACGTCCGGGGCTTCCGGAAGGCGATGCGGCCGGCCTGGGGCGACGCCGCCTACGCGAACTACTGCGACGCGGCCATCACGGACCCCTCGGCGTACTTCGGCGACAACACCTCGCGCCTGCACCGCATCGCCGAGCAGGCGGACCCGGACGGGGTGCTCTCGCAACCGCACTGGGTGTGAACCGACCCGTCGACGGTGGGTCGCCCTACGATGACCGCATGGACGCCGACGACCTGGTCCTGCCGGACGCCGCCGCCTGGCGTGCCTGGCTCGACGCGCACGAGGACGAACCCGACGGCGTGTGGCTCGTCCTCGCGAAGAAGGGCACGACCGAGCCGACGACGCTGACCTACGACCAGGCGCTCGACGAGGCCCTCTGCTCCGGGTGGATCGACGGGCAGAAGCGCGGGCGCGACGCGGCCACCTTCCGGCAGCGGTTCACCCCGCGGCGGAAGGCGTCGCTCTGGTCCGAGCGGAACATCGGCCTCGTCGCCACGCTCGTCGCCGACGGGCGTATGCGCGTCCGGGGCCAGGCCGAGGTCGACCGTGCCAAGGGCGACGGCCGGTGGGACCGTGCCTACGCCGGTGCCGCGACGGCCACGGTGCCGGACGACCTGCGGGCAGCGCTCGACGCCGCACCGGCCGCGGCCGCCCTGTTCGCCGGACTCGACGCCACGAACCGGTACGCGGTGCTCCACCGGATCGCGACCGCGCCGAGTGCGACGTCCCGGGCGAACCGGCTCGCGAAGCTGGTCGGTGGGCTCGAGCGGGGCGAGACCCCGTACCCACGGAAGCCCTGACGCGCCGACACCGGCACGAGCCACGGCACCAGCGAGCCGAACCGGTTCCGACCGACCCCGGGGGACACCGACTCAGCGCGCTGCGACGAACGCGGCGTAGACCGGGGACATGACCACTGGCACCGACACCACGAACCGTCCGGCCGCCGCCTCCGGCACCTTCCGCATCGGCGGCGACCTCGAGGTCCACCGCCTCGGCTACGGCACCATGCAGCTCACCGGCCCGGGCGTCTGGGGACCCCCGAAGGACCACGACGAGGCGGTCCGCGTCCTCAAGCGCGCGGTCGAACTGGGCGTCGACTTCTTCGACACCGCCGACTCGTACGGCCCCTACGTCGCCGAGGACCTGCTCCGCGAGGCGCTGCACCCCTACGGCGACGACATCGTCATCGCGACGAAGGCCGGCCTCACCCGCACCGGGCCGAACGAGTGGCCGCCGGTCGGCCGCCCGGAGTACCTGCGGCAGGAAGCCGAGATGAGCCTCCGCCGACTCGGCCTCGAGCGCATCGACCTGTTCCAGCTCCACCGCATCGACCCGAAGGTCCCGCTCGAGGACCAGGTCGGCGAGCTGAAGAAGCTGCAGGACGAGGGCAAGATCCGGCACATCGGCCTGTCCGAGGTGTCGGTCGACGAGGTGAAGGCGGCGCAGGAGATCGCGACGATCGTCTCCGTCCAGAACCTCTACAACCTGCAGAAGCGCGACGCCGAGGAGCTCCTCGACTGGTCGACCGAGCAGGGCATCGGCTTCATCCCGTGGTTCCCGCTCGCGACCGGCGGTCTCACCGGCAGCGACTCGCCGCTGATCGAGATCGCCGAGCGCAAGGGCGCCACCCCGGCCCAGCTCGCCCTGGCCTGGCTGCTGAAGCGCTCGCCCGTCATGCTCCCCATCCCCGGCACGTCGAGCGTCGCCCACCTCGAGGACAACCTCGCAGGCGCGACCGTCGAGCTGACCCGACGACGAGTTCGAGGAGCTGTCGAAGCTGGGGTCCTGACCCCGGGTCGCGGACGCGACCACCCCCAGACGGGA
>NZ_BACZ01000393.1 GCF_000333375.1 Curtobacterium sp. B18 | reverse complement strand
CACGGGGACCTCCGCGCGTGTCGGGCGCAGGGCGTCCTGCTGCTCAACCGCGTCCTGACCGTCGAGGCCGGCGCCGCGGGCAGCCACCGTGGCAAGGGCTGGGAGGCCGTCACCGACCAGGCGGTCCGTGCCCTCGTGGCCCGCGGGACGCCCCTCGTCGCGGTGCTGTGGGGTGCGCAGGCCGCATCGGTCCGACCGCTCCTCGGCGACACCCCCGTCGTCGCGTCGGCGCACCCGAGCCCGCTCAGCGCCTCGCGGGGCTTCTTCGGCAGTCGCCCCTTCTCGCAGGTGAACGAGCTCCTGGTCGCGCAGGGCGCCGCACCGGTCGACTGGACCCTGCCCGCCGAATAGGCTCGGACCCGTGCTCGAGGAGGAATACCAGCGACGGCGGGTCCTGCCGCGACACCTGCGTGCCCCGGTGCCGGCCGAGGCCGCGTTCACGTACACGATCCGTGCGGCCGAGCCGACGGACCTCCCCGACGTCCGCGAGATCCACACGCACTACGTCCGGAACTCCTCGGTCACCTTCGACCCGACGGCGTTCACGTTCGCGGCGTGGAAGCGCCGGTACGACGAGATCCGCCGCCGCGGGCTGCCGTTCCTCGTCGCCGAGAACCCCTCCGGGCAGGTGCTCGGGTACGCGCTCGTCGACCCGTGGAACCCCCGCGACCGTTCGAACCGGGTCGTCGAGGACTCGATCTACCTGGGTGCCGCGTCCGGCGGGAAGGGGCTCGGCCGGGCACTCATGGAGGCGCTGATCGACGAGTGCCGCTCCGCCGGCGTGCGCGAGGTCGTCGCGGTCATCGCCGACCGGCAGGCCGAGGCGTCGATCCGCCTGCACGAGCGCCTCGGCTTCGAGGAGGTCGGCCGCATGGGCAAGGTCGGCTACAAGTACGACCGGTGGCTCGGTACGGTGACGATGCGGCTGCGCCTGCGCGGTCCGCGCCTGTTCGCGCGCAAGTAGCGAACGCGTCTCGGACGGGGTGGGGTCGAGGTCGCACGATCGGCCGCGTCTCGCGTGGGCTCGCGGCGCGTCGCGCGACCTGGGCGGAGCACGCGCGGCGTGTCCTGTGACCCGGCCACGGTCGGACGGGAGGCGCGGGTCGGCGCCGCACCGCGCCTCCCGTCCGCCGGCCGGTCGCGTCCCGGCCCCGCGAGGTCGCGCGATCTGCCGCTCCCGTCGCACGCACGCGGCGTGTCCCGCGACCTCGCCGACCCGCCTGCGGCGTGTCGTGCGACCTCGCTAACCCGCCTGCCGAAGCGTACGGCGTCAGGCCTGCGGCGCCTCGGCGATGAACTCGTCGCGCGTCACCCGCACCAGCTCGCCCGCCGCGGCCGACGCGCCCGCCGCGTCACCGGCGACGAGCGCCAGCCCGACCGCCTCGTGCCTGGNCGCCGCGTCGCGGGTCCAGCGCGTGATGGTGTCGCGCGACTTCGACGTGCGGGTCCCGGAGAGCGCCTCCACGGTCCCGGCAAGTGCGTGAACACGGCGTTCCCCGAACGGTC
>NZ_BACZ01000394.1 GCF_000333375.1 Curtobacterium sp. B18 | reverse complement strand
TGAACGGCTTCCGTCCGTCCGTCGTACGCCTGTACTCGCCGGAGGACGCGAACCAGCACTTCTCGCACTTCTCGAAGGGCAAGTGCGTCTCGTCACATTGTTCGTCCTCGCGGGCCTGAGCCTGCTCGGGCAGCGCTACCGGATCGAGTGGCACGGGGTGCTCCCCCTGTCGCTCCTGGCGTTCGTCGGGTACTGCGCGCTGAGCGTGGTGTGGAGCGAGTACTCGTGGGTGGCCCTCCGGGGACTCGTCGGCACGGTCGGCTTCATCGGGCTCGGGCTGTACCTCGCGCTGGGTCGCGACCTGGTGCAGGTGATCCGGGCGTCCGGCGACGCCTTCCGGATCCTGCTCGTCGCCGCGCTCGGGCTCGAGGTCCTGTCCGGGCTCGTCCTCGACACCCCGATCCCGGCGTTCGGCATCCAGGGGAACATCGCCTACGGCGGCCCGATCCAGGGCATCGGCGGCACCCGCAACTTCATGGGGTTCATCGCGGCGATGGCGCTGGTGACGTTCGTCGTCGAGTTCCTCACCCGCTCGGTGACGATGTGGCGCGCGATCGGCTCCACCGCCCTCGCGGTCATCGCGCTGATGCTCGTGCAGTCCCCCATCACCGGGCTCGCG
>NZ_BACZ01000395.1 GCF_000333375.1 Curtobacterium sp. B18 | reverse complement strand
CATCGAGCGGGATCGGGAGGTCGGCGGCACACGCCTTCGCCCGGCAGGGTGCCACGCTCGTCCTCGCCGCCCGGAGCCACGACTCGCTCGAGGCCGCCGCCGCGGAGTGCCGCGCGCTCGGCGCCGAGGCGGTCGCGATCCCGACCGACGTCGCCGACGAGCACCAGGTCGCCGACCTCGTCGCCACGGTCACGTCGCGGTTCGGCCGCATCGACGTGTTCGTCGGCAACGCCGCGCTGTTCGTCTACGGCCTCTTCGAGCAGACCCCGACGGCGGCGTTCAAGCGCGTCGTCGACACGAACCTCTACGGCCACCTCAACGCGATCACGCACCTGCTCCCGCACTGGCGGCAGCGCGGCTCCGGCACGTACGTGCTCGTCGGTTCGATCCAGTCGTTGCTCTCCGCGCCGTACCAGTCGGCGTACGTCACGAGCAAGCACGCCGCGCTCGGCCTGATCGACGTCCTCGGCGACGAGTTCGCGCACACCGGCATCCGGTTCACGACGCTGCTCCCGTCCACGATCGACACCCCGATCTACCAGAACGGCGCCAACTACACCGGGAAGAACTCGCACCCGCTGCCGCCGACCGTCTCGGTGGACCGCGCCGGTCGCGCGGTCGTCCGGGCGGCGGCGCACCCGAAGCGCTACCGGTACGTCGGGCGGGTCCAGGCCTCGCTCGTGCCGCTGCAGTACGTCTTCCCCGGGCTGTTCCACAAGATCACGAAGCCGATGGTCGAGCTGTTCGCGCTCCGCGGGACCGGCGCGCCGACCGACGGCAACCTCTGGACCCCGGCGGACGCCGGCAACGCGACGGACGGCGGCTGGGTCGCGAAGCGGCGTCGCGTCACCCGCCCCCTCCTCGTGCTCGGAGCGGTGGCCGCGGTCGCGACCGTCGCCCTGGGTCGCGCGCGACGGTAGACCGGGGGAGCCGGTCCCCGGGCGCGACGACGTCACGGACGGGAGGCGCGGGGCGGGTCCGACCCGCGCCTCCCGTCCGTCAGGTGGTCACCTCGGCGACGGACGGGGCGCTCGTGATCGACGCGCCGGCGTCCGCGACCGCGGCGAACGCGAGCTCACAGAACATCGCGTCCGCCCACGAGAACCACGGCCGCGAGAACGCCGACGGGTCGTCCACGTCGAAGGACTCGTGCATGCGTCCCGTGCCGGCGTCCGTCCCCAGCAGCACGTCGAGCAGCTCCAGGCGGCGTGACGGCGTGCCGGTGAGGCCCTCGACCGCGAGCGCGATCGGCCACACCCGGTGCGGTTCCGTGTGCGGGCTCCCGATGCCCGCGGCGACCGCACCGCTGAACCAGTAGGGGTTGTCCGGCCCGAGTGCGAACGCCCGGGTCGCGGCGGCGACCGACGGGTCGAGGACGTCCGGCGCGTCGAGCGGCAGGGACAGCAGCGACGGGGTGTTCGCGTCGTCCATCAGGACCACGCCGCCGAGGCCGTCGACCTCGTAGGCGTAGATGCGGGCGTCGGGGTCACGCGGGTGCGGCACGACGCCGTGCTCCGACACCCCGCGGAGGATGCCCTCGCGGAGCGCGGTCGCGTCCGCAGCCAGTGCGTCGTCCGACCAGACGTCAGCGGCGAGGGTTGCCAGGTCGCCCAGCGCCGACGCGGCGTGGAGGTTCTCCGGCACGTTGTACCCGTACGTGCAGGCATCGTCCGAGGGGCGGAAGCCGCACCATGTCATGCCGGTCACCGCGACGGGGGTGCCGCGGCCATCGCGGACGAGCGTCTCGGTCGGCTCGGGCACGTCCCGGACGAACCGGTACGGCGAGCGCTCGTGGTCGGTCTCGAGTCGGAGCTGGTCGACGATCGTCCGGGCGACCGCGTGGGCCTCGGGGCCGAGGTGGTCGGTGCGGCCGGAGGCGCGGTGGACGGCCGCGGCGAACTGCACCGGGTAGGCGAGGCTGTCGACCTCGTACTTCTGCTCCCACACGGTGGGGTCGTCGCAGAGGTCGCGGTCGTCGTAGTGCGCTCCGGTCGGACCACGGTTGAACGCGTTGGCGTACGGGTCGTGCGCGATGCTGGCGAACTGCCGACGGGCCACCGCGACGAGGACGTCGGCGAGCTCTCGGGCACCGGTGGCGAGCGGCGCGGTCGCCGACGGGCCTGCCGCCTGGACGAGTCGCAGGTACGGGAGCATCTGCGTCGTCGAGTCACGCATCCACATCGCCGGGATGTCGCCGGTGATGACGAACGCGGTGCCGTCGTCCTCGATCGTGATGGTGTGCTCGAGCGTCCGGTGGAGGGCGTCCTCGACCACGTCCCCGGCGCGTTCTCCCACGCTCGACCGGACGGCGTCGGCCGCGGCCCGGACGAGCGCGGAGACGCCGTCGCTGACGATCACACCGACACCGGGCGGTCGGCCGTCCGCACCGGCGCGATCGTGCCGGAGCGAGCGCCCTCGTAGGCGGCGAGGATCATGCCGAGCACGGCGAGCCCCTCACGCTCGGTGTGGATCGGACGTGTGCCGTCGCGGAGGCACGCGCCGAACGCGGCGATCTCGGCCGAGAACGTGTCGACCTCGTCGAACGTCACGGTCTCGCTGGTGCCGTCGCGGAGGTCCCACCGGAGCGTCGTCCCGTCGCTGGTCAACGACCCGGCCTCGCCGACGACGCTGAACCGCTCCGTCCCGGCGGCCGGCTCGTACGCCCAGCTCGTGACGAGCTGTCCGACCGCGCCGTTGTCGAAGCGGAAGAGGCACTGCGCGGAGTCCTCGCCCTCCATGAACGCCAGACGGTGGGTGGAGAGCATCGCGGTCGCCGACACCGGGACGCCGCCCGCGAGGTGCATGAGCAGGTAGCTCGGGTGGTAGCCGGTGTCGATGAGCTCGCCGCCGCCGCTCGTCGAAGCATGTGCGCGCCAACCCATGTTCGACGGGTCGAACTCGTTCCGGAACGAGTCGGTCGTGCGGACCTCGTACACGGTGCCGAGTGCGCCGCCGTCGATGAGCTCCTTCGCCTTCGCGACCGCGGGCATGAAGAGCTGGTTGTGGGCGCACATGAGTGTGACACCGGCCTCGCGGACGGCGGCTTCGACGTCGGCGGCCTCCTCGGGCGTGAGGCAGAGCGGCTTCTCGCAGAGGACGTGCTTGCCGGCCCGGGCAGCGGCGACGATCGCGTCGCGGTGCAGGTGGTGCGGCAGGCAGATGTCCACGGCGTCGATGTCCGCCAGGTCGAGCATCTCGCGGTAGTCGGTGAACGACGGCACGCCGAGTTCGGTGCCGCGGGCCTCGGCGGTCGCGGGGACGGCGTCGGCGACGGCGCCGATCGTGATGGTCTCGGCGTGCTCGCGGTAGCCGTTGATGTGGAACGTGGCGATGCCGCCGCCGCCGATGAGGCCGACGCGGATCGGGGTGGTCAGGGTCGTGGTCATGCGTGTTCTCCGGTTGGTGGTGTCGTGCGGGTCAGGCGGGCACGGGTGTCGCGGCCGCGGCGTTGGCCGCGGCGACGAGCCGGGTGAGTTCGATCGCGCGCGCGAGGTTGTCGTCAGCCCGGGTGCCGTCCTGGGCGTGCGCCACCCATCGTGCGAAGGCGTCGGGGGCGTCGTCCGGTACCGGCAGTTCGACGGTCTCGCCGCCGTACGCGGGTCCACCGGCGGTGAGGCGGTTGCCGTCGTCGGTGTACGACACCCGTCCGGTGGTGCCGAACAGGTCGATCGTGAACGGCGTCGCGGCGACGAACCCGGCCTCGATGACGCCGATCGCCTGCGAGGCGTAGCCGACCGTGACGACCGCGTGGTCCTCGACCGCGCGGCCGGTGACCGAGCGGTACACGGCCTCCACCGTCTCCGGTGCGGCGCCGAGGAACAGCTGCGTCAGGTACACCGGGTGGCAGCCGAGGTCGGTCAGGGCTCCGCCGATCGCCGTCGCCGGGTCGAAGAACCGCTCGGGCAGCCACGGGGCGATCGCGCCGTCGTGCGACAGCCGCACTCGGGCCGAGGTGAGCTCGCCGAGGCGGCCGCTCGCGATCTCGTCCGTGATCGCCCGCGTGTACCCGTGGTACAGCCGGGGGAGCGACACGACGAGAGCGACGCCGGCGTCGTCGCAGGCGCGCACGATCGCCTCGCTCTCCTCGACGGTCGGTGCGAGCAGCTTCTCGGTGAAGACGTGCTTTCCGGCACGGGCCGCGCGGGTGATGACGTCGTGGTGCACGTCGGTCGAGGTGGTGATCGTCACGGCGTCGACGTCGTCCCGGGCGAGGAGCGCGTCGAGGTCGTCGGTGTACGGCACGCCGAAACGCTCAGCGCCCTCGCGGCCGCGAGGCTCGTCGTCGTCCCAGACGGCGACGAGTTCAGTGTCGGGGTGGTCGACGGCCTGCTGGGCGTAGTCGCCGGCGTGGACGTGCCAGAAGCCGAGGACGGCGACACGGATCGGGGCGGTGGGCATGGGGAGGGTCCTTGTCGGTTCGCGGTGGTCGGTGGGTCCGTCCTGGAGGCACAAGGGGTGCCGGCTGGTCGGGTTGTGGTCCGCTAGACGCGGACCTTGTCGTAGTCCTTCGGCAGCGCGAACGGTGCGTAGGTCTGCATCATCGGGTCGACGCGGTTCTGTGCCCGCTCGACGGCCTGCTCCGGAGTGGCGGTGCCGAGGAGCACGCTGGAGCGCGCGTCGGCGAGGGAGTCCCACCACGCGCCGCCGACGGGCAGCGGCGGGCGGCAGGTACTCGCGGTGATCGACTCGACGAAGTACCGGATCGACTTCGCGGAGCCGTTCGGGTCCTCGAGCGCGGCGATGTTCGTCGGGACGCTCGTCGCGGGGACCATGTAGGTCTCCTGGCCGCGCTTGCCCGTGAAGTACTTCATGAGCTCCCACACCGCCTTGGTCTTCTTCGACCCCTTCGGCAGGCAGAGCGCGAAGCCGCCCGACCAGGTGTACTTCGGGTCGCCCTCCTGCTGCACGGGCAGGTACGCGGTCGTCCAGTCGAGGTCCTTCGGACCGAAGTTGTCGAACGTCTGGATGGTCGACGGCACGCTGACCATGAAGGCCATGCGGTTCGCGAGGAACGCGGTCTGCCCCGGCGGGTGGCCGGTCGGTTCGTAGGTCGCGATGAAGGTGTCGGCGTCACGGTACCCGTAGCGCTTCGCCCACTCGGCGTAGAAGTCGTAGATGCCGCGGACGCTCGCGGAGTCCATCGTCATCCGGGAGTCCTGTTGGTCGTAGTACGACGCCCCGAGTCCGAGGCCCCAGGTGAACGGCCAACCCTCGCCGTACCACGGCAAGAGCCCCATGTGCGTGTAGTCGCCCGCCGACTTCTTCGTGACCTGCTGGCTGACCTCCCACATCCGGTCCATCGTCACGGGGCCGTTCTGCTCCCAGTCGAACTCGTCGAGGTCCACCCCGGCGTCCTTGAGCATCGTGCGGTTGACGAACATGCCGCGGGCATCGGTGTCGTGCGGGAGGCCGTACGTCTTGCCCTCGTAGGAGACCTCGCCGACCGCGAAGCCGAGCCACTGCGACAGGAACTCCTCCTTCGACTGGTCCTCGTACTCGGCGATGAGGTCGTCGATGGGTTCGATGAGTCCGATCGCCGCGTACTGCGCGGCACTGAACCGGTCGAGCAGCCAGAGGTCCGGAGCCGTCCCGCCGCGGACCGCCGTGATGATGCTCGTCGCGTCCCCGGTGCCCTGTGACGGGACGACGTCCACCCGGACATCCACTTCGGGGTGCAGCTGCTTGAACTGGTCGATCACCTTCGTCTGGAACGGGACGAACGTGCCCGTGACGCCCCAGAGCGACACCTGGTTCGGGTTCGACGACCGGGATCCGGTCGCGCACCCCGCGGCGAGCAGTGCGAGGGCACCGGCACCGGCCGTGGCGGTCGCCCCCCGCAGGAAGGATCGGCGGCTGAACGCGGAGGTCATTTGAAGCTCCCGATCTGGACGCCCTTGAGGAACGTCCGCTGGAACACGAAGAACAGGATCACGAGCGGCAGGATGATGAGCACCGAGGCCGCCATCAGCTGGTTGAACTGGAAGTCCTGCGAGTTGTTGAGGCGGAACACCTGCAGACCGATCGACAGCGTCTGCACACTCTGGTCCTGCAGGTAGATGAGCGGTCCGAGGAAGTCGTTCCACGCGCCGACCGCGGCGAAGATGCCGACCGTCACGAGGGCCGCACGCGCCTGCGGGAACACGATCGTCCAGAGGATGCGCCACTCGGACGCCCCGTCCATGCGGGCGGCGTCGAGGAGGTCCTTCGGGATCTGGAGCAGGAACTGTCGGAGCAGGAAGGTGTAGAACGCGGACCCGAACAGCGCCGGCACCACGAGCGGCAGGAAGGTGTGATCCAGCCGAGCCGCGCGTACAGGTCGAACATCGGGATGAGGGTCACCGGGAAGGGGATGAACAGCGTCGCGAGCACGACGTAGAACAGCCGGTCGCGGCCGCGCCACTCGATGCACGCGAACCCGTACGCGATGACGAGGTTCGACACGACCGAGAACATCGTCACGAGGACCGTGATGACCAGCGTGTTCCGGAAGAACGTGAAGAACGGCATCGCCTGCACCGCTTGGGCGAAGTTGCCCCAGTCGAGCCAGTGCGGGAACCACGTCGCGGGGAAGGCGCCGAGCTCGGCGTTGCCCTTGAGCGCCGAGATGACCATCCAGTAGATCGGGATGAGGAACAGCACGCTCATGGCGATGAGCACGATGCGCGCCGTGACCGACGACCAGACGGAGCGGACGGACCCGTCGGCGTTGCGGGACGCCCCGCGGTCACCCTTCGCAGCGGCGGTGGTGGTGGACTTCGTCACTTCGGTGGTCATGGCGTCACTCCCCGGTCACGTCGTAGTTCACGAACCGCTTGGACAGCCAGTAGACGAGCCCCGACAGGAGCATCCCGGCGAGGAACAGCAGGACGGCCATCGCGCTCGCGAACCCGAGCTGCGCGTAGCTGAACGCGTTCTTGTAGAGGTACAGCATGTAGAACAACGTCCCGTTGTCCGGCGACCCGAGGCCTCCCGTCCCGGACGAGATCACGTACGCCTCGGTGAAGACCTGCAGGCCGTTGCTGATCCCGGTGATGAGGTTGAACAAGATCACGGGGGAGAGCAGCGGCAGCGTCAGCGCGAAGAACTGCCGCACCGGACCCGCGCCTCCACGCGCGCG
>NZ_BACZ01000396.1 GCF_000333375.1 Curtobacterium sp. B18 | reverse complement strand
CGCACGACCCGGTCGCCTCGTGGATCGGGCCTCGGCTGCCCACCGAGGCACTCGTCACGATCGAGCTCGACGTCGCCCCGGACACCCGATCGTTCGGCGTGCTCCTGCGCACGAGCGACGACGCGGAAGCCGGCTACGCGCTCCGCCTCGAACCGGACCGTTCCCGACTCGTCCTCGATCGGTGGCCGCGCGGCACGACCGGCGGCGAGCAGTGGCAGATCCTCGGTGACGTCCCGCACGCGGTCGAGCTCGAGCGGCAGGTGTCCCTCGCTCCCGGTCCGCACCGCATCGACGTGCACCTCGACGGCGACCTCTGCGTCGCCGTCGTCGACGGCTCCGTCGCGTTGAGCACGCGCCTCTACGACCGCCCGTCCGGGCGCATCGCGCTCTTCGCGCAGGACGGCGCGTTCGCGCTGACCCGGGTCACCGTCGGCACCCGCTGACGGGCTCCGCACGGTCGGACGGGAGGCGCGGTGCCAGCTGGCACCGCGCCTGGCGTCCGTCAGTCGTCCTCGTGCGCGGCCAGGGTTGCGAGCACGAGCTTCGCGATCCGCCGTTGTCCCGCGTCGTTCGGGTGGATGCCGTCCGTCGAGTAGATCCCGGTCCCGGAGTAGTCGGCCTCCGGGAAGGTGTCCGCCATGCCGACGAACGCGGCCCCGCCCTTCCCCGCGGCGTTCTCGATCTCGGCGAGGTAGGTCGACCACGGGCTCGCCATGCCGTCCGTCATGCCCGAGGCTGGGGTGAACTCCCCGATCACGAGCAGCGAGGGCTTCGTGGGGAGCGCCGCGAGCGCCTTCAGGAACGCCACGTACTGCGTGCCGAGTTCCTCGGGCGAGAGCTTCGATGCGTCGTTGCCACCGAGCGTGATCGTGATGAGGTCCGGAGCAGCGCGACGCATCGCCGTCAGGAAGCCCTCCTGGTCCTTCGTGAAGGTCGCGATCGTCGATCCGGAGTG
>NZ_BACZ01000397.1 GCF_000333375.1 Curtobacterium sp. B18 | reverse complement strand
GGATGTCGCCCGCGTGCTGGCCGAAATAGGCGCGACCGATGAGGAAGGCAGCGTCCCGATGATCGAGGCGTGGAACAAGGTCGACGCGCTCGATCCCGAGGCCGCCGCCGTGCTCCGCGCCGAAGCCGCGCGTCGCGACGACGCGGTGGTGCTCTCGGCGCTGACCGGGGAGGGGGTGGACGAGCTGCGCCGCTTCGTCTCCGATCGCCTGAGCCGAGGCGCCCGCGTCCGCACCGTGCGCCTGGCCGCGAGCGACGGCGCCGCCATCGCCTGGCTCCACCAGCATGGCGAGGTGCTGGCGAGCGACGCGACCGGCGAGATCGTCAGCCTCGATGTCCGCATCAGCGACGTGGACTGGGCACGTTTCGAGGCACGGGAATGAGCGGACTGCCGACCAGGGATTTCGCCGCCTTCCTGTTCGACATGGACGGCACGGTGCTCGACAGCATCGCCGTGGCGAACAAGGTGTGGACCCGCTGGGCGGAGGGACACGGCCTCGATCCCGCGCCTCTGCTCGCGGTGATGCACGGCGTGCAGGCGGTGCAGACCATCCGCCGCTTCGCGCCCGCCGGGGCCGACATCGATGCCGAGTTCGCCGCGCTAACCCAGGCCGAGATCGATGAAGCGGAAGGGACGCAGCCGATCCCCGGTGCGCGTGCGTTTCTCGCGTCGCTGCCCGCCGATCGCTGGGCGATCGTCACCTCGGCTCCGCGCATTCTTGCGCTCCCGCCGGCTCGAAGCGGCGGGCTTGCCGGTTCCGGCCGTGCTGATCGCCGCCGATGACGTCGCCAACGGCAAGCCCGCGCCCGATTGCTTCCTGATGGCGGCCGAAACGCTGGGCGTCGCCATCACCGACT
>NZ_BACZ01000398.1 GCF_000333375.1 Curtobacterium sp. B18 | reverse complement strand
GTACCCACTGCAAGCCCGAGGTTGAGCCTCGGATTTTCACAGCAGACGCGACAAACCGCCTACGAGCTCTTTACGCCCAATAATTCCGGACAACGCTTGCACCCTACGTATTACCGCGGCTGCTGGCACGTAGTTAGCCGGTGCTTTTTCTGCAGGTACCGTCACTTTCGCTTCTTCCCTACTAAAAGAGGTTTACAACCCGAAGGCCGTCATCCCTCACGCGGCGTTGCTGCATCAGGCTTTCGCCCATTGTGCAATATTCCCCACTGCTGCCTCCCGTAGGAGTCTGGGCCGTGTCTCAGTCCCAGTGTGGCCGGTCACCCTCTCAGGCCGGCTACCCGTCGTCGCCTTGGTGAGCCATTACCTCACCAACAAGCTGATAGGCCGCGAGTCCATCCCCAACCAAAAAATCTTTCCACCACCAGACCATGCGGCCGGCAGTCATATCCAGTATTAGACGTCGTTTCCAACGCTTATCCCAGAGTCAGGGGCAGGTTACTCACGTGTTACTCACCCGTTCGCCACTAATCCACCCAGCAAGCTGGGCATCATCGTTCGACTTGCATGTGTTAAGCACGCCGCCAGCGTTCGTCCTGAGCCAGGATCAAACTCTCCGTAAAAAATTAGAGCGCGAGGACTTCCCGCGCTGGACCCTCAAGGTGCAGGTCATGCCGTACGAGGACGCCGCGAGCTACCGCTTCAACCCGTTCGACCTGACGAAGGTGTGGCCGAAGGGCGACTACCCGCTCATCGAGGTCGGCACGATGGAGCTCAACCGCAACCCGGAGAACTACTTCGCCGAGATCGAGCAGGCGACCTTCGCGCCCTCGAACTTCGTCCCGGGCATCGCGGCCAGCCCCGACAAGATGTCCTCGCGCGCA
>NZ_BACZ01000399.1 GCF_000333375.1 Curtobacterium sp. B18 | reverse complement strand
CTCGCGGCGCTCCGGGACGAGGTCGCTGACGACGATGCGCGACGCACCGAACGCCCGCGCGGCCTGGGCGCAGATGATGCCGATCGGGCCGGCGCCGGCGATGAGCACGCTCGACCCGGGCACGATGCCGGCCTTGC
>NZ_BACZ01000400.1 GCF_000333375.1 Curtobacterium sp. B18 | reverse complement strand
TCCCCCTTCGAGAGGAGACTACGTGTTCGAGGCCATCCGTGGTGGGGCCGCCGGCTTCCTCGTGAAGGACACCGAACCGGCCGAACTCCTCCGGGCGATCCGGACGGTCGTCGCGGGGGAGTCCCTGCTCTCGCCCCGGGCGACCCGCTCCCTGGTCGAGGCGTACGCCACGCACGCGAAACCGTCGTCCCTCGCGCCGGAGCTCGACGTCCTCACCGATCGCGAGCGCCAGGTCATGCAGCTCGTCGCCGTCGGGATGACGAACGCCGAGATCGCCCAGCACCTGTTCGTCAGCCCGATGACCGCGAAGACCCACGTCTCCCGGGCGATGATCAAGCTCGGTGCCCGTGACCGCGCCCAGCTCGTCGTCTTCGCCTACGAGACCGGCCTCGTCACCCCGGGCTGGCGCCCGTGAACACCCTCGTGGTAGGTATCACGAGTGATACCATCAACTGCATGGCCATGACGCTCCGACTCGACGACGACGAAGCCAGCGCGCTGCGGAGGCGCGCTGATCTCGAAGCGCGCTCGATGCAGGAGATCGCCCGGGCCGCGATCC
Organism: Curtobacterium sp. B18; assembly: GCF_000333375.1. Classification (GTDB taxonomy): domain Bacteria; phylum Actinomycetota; class Actinomycetes; order Actinomycetales; family Microbacteriaceae; genus Curtobacterium. The sequence goes on along the minus strand of NZ_BACZ01000400.1, from coordinate 2,824 downwards.
GTGAGTACATCGAGCACCACAGCCGGAGCGACCTGATCGACAGCATCCTCGACCGCGAACTCCCGCGGTACGCCGAGGCGCTCGACCGGCTCGGCAGGTGATCCACCTCACGACCGACGAAGCGCTGCACATCGCTCGTCGGACGCTCGGCGACGGGTTCCTCCTCCGCGACGTCGGGCTGCTCGAAGCTGCCGTCGCACGGCCGGCGACCTCGGTCGGCGGCACTGACGCCTACCCGACCATCGTGGAGAAGGCTGCGGCGCTCGTGCACTCGGCGGTGCGGAACCACGCCCTCGTCGACGGCAACAAGCGCGTCGGACTCATGCTCCTCGTCGTCTTCCTCGGCATGAACGGACGACGGCTGACCGCAACGAACGACCAGGCCTACGACTTCATCATCGCCGTCGCAGAAGGGCGCCTCGACGCAGTGCCCGAGATCGCTCGAGTCCTCTCCGAGCTCGTCGAGTCCGCCGACTGACGGCGGACACCGCGGCAACGGACGGCAACGGCTGCGGGACCGCGGCACCCCGGGTTGCATGGACCCCATGTCCTTCACCGGGTTCGGCGTCGTCGCCGGAGCAGCACTGATCGAGGCCGTCCGTCGCGCGGGCGCCGACCACGTGGAGCCGACGATCGCGGGCAACCTGGCGGTGCCGTCGGACGACCACTCCGGCTGGACGCGCAACGAGGCCTACGCCGGTGGCCGGTTCGGCTCGTTCGCGATCCTCGTCCCCGGTGCCCTCCGGCTGCTGACCGCCGACCCCGATGCGGTGCGTGCGTACTTCGCGGCCGTCCTCCCCATCGTCCGCTCCGTCGCCGAACCGGGCGCGAAGATCGTGTTCGGTTCGGGGACCGCCCGCACGGCGCCCGACGGCATGTCCGGCGCCGAGGCCCTCCGCCGGTTCGCCGAGGTGCTTCGCACGGCCCGGGACACCGCTGCCGCGTCCGACCTGTGCATCGTCCTGGAACCGCTGAGCCGTTCGGAGACGAACGTCCTGCACTCCGTCACCGAGACCGTCCGGTTCCTCGACGAGGCCGGCGTCGACGGGGTGGACGTCGTCGCCGACCTCTTCCACATCCGGAACGAGGGCGAGTCGCTCGATGTCCTCCGCGAGCTCGGCACCCGCATCGGCCACGTGCACGTCAGCGACCGTGACCGTCGCCCGCTCGGGGCCGACGGGGGCGACGACGTGTGGCGCGAGTTCCTCGCCGCCGTGCACGACGGCGGCTACCGCGGCTCGGTGTCGCTGGAGTGCACCTGGTCCAGCGACCCGAACGCGGCCGAGGCCGAGATCCGTCGTTCCCTCGACCTGCTCCGACGATCGGGTGCCGAACTCGTGTGACGCTGAGCCGCTCCGTGCGAGGTTCCGTGCTGTGTTCGACGCCGCGAGCGTCGCACCGAGCGGGGAGCCTCGTGCATCGCGGCCCGGAGCCGCCGTCTCAGAGCTTGAACGTCGCCTTCGGGATGTCCGACACGATCCGACGTGCCGTCCGCACCGCGTTCTCCTCCGACAGCTGGTGCGTCACCACGAGCGACGCCAGGTAGGCCGCGTCCGCCCGTCGGGCCATGTCGTGCCGCGCGGGGATCGAGCAGTAGGCGCGGGTGTCGTCGATGAACCCCGAGGTCTTCGTGAACGACGCCGAGTCGGTGATCGCCGCCCGGTAGCGTCCGATCGCTGCGGGGGTGTCGATGAACCACCAGGGAGCGCCCGCGTAGACGGCGGGGTAGAAGCCGGCGAGGGGCCCGATCTCGCGCGAGAAGACGGTCTCGTCGACGGTGAACAGCACGAGGTGGAACCCCGGCGCCGTGCCGAAGGACTCGAGCAGGGGACGCAGGGGCTCGGTGAACGAGCCGACGGCGGGTAGGTCGTGCCCGGTGTCGGGTCCGAAGCGCTCGAGCGTGGGCGCGTGGTGGTTCCGCAGCACACCGGGGTGGAGCTGCATGACGAGACCGTCCTCGACGCTCATCTCGGCCCAGCGGTAGAGCATGTCGTGCCGGTACGCGACGGCCTCCGACGGGGTCACCCCGGACGGGCCCTGCATCGCGGCCGCGTGGATCCGCGAGCGCTCCGAGGCTGACAGCGGCGTCGACCCGGCGTCGAGGACCCCGGTGTCGGTGGCGGTGGCACCGTGCTGGACGAAGTACTGGCGACGTGCGCGCAGTGCCGCCAGCAGCCCGTCGTGGGTCCCCGTGTCGATGCCGGCGGCCTCGCCGATCGACGCGACCACGTGCCTCCAGTCCGACCGCGACGGGTCGAAGACGGCGTCCGCGCGGAACGTGGGGACCACCCGGCCGGTGAACGTGGGGTCGGCGGCGAGCCGCGCGTGCGCGGCGAGGTCGGCCGTCGGGTCGTCGGTGGTCGCCAGCACCTCGATGCCGAAGGCGTCGAACAGGGCGCGGGGACGGAACGCGGGCGTGGTGAGCAGCTCGGCGATGTGGTCGTGCTGGGCGTCCGCGTTCGCGGCCGACGGCTGCTCCGTCAGGCCGAAGACGTCGTGCAGTTCCGTCTCGAACCAGTAGCGGACCGGGGTGCCGAGGAAGTCGTCCCAGTGCTCGGCCAGGTTCCGCCAGACGGCGCGACCGGTAGGCACGGCACCGGTTCCCGACAGGTCGACGCGACCCAGCGCCTCCAGTCCGACACCGTTCGCGTGCAGGAGCCGCAGGACGTAGTGGTCCGGGGTGATGAGCAGCGACGCGGGGTCCCGGAACGGCTGGTCGTCCGCGATGAGCGTGGCGTCGACGTGTCCGTGCGGCGAGATGATCGGCGCGTCCTTGACGGCGTCGTAGACCGTGCGGGCGACCGCTCGCGCTCCCGGTTCGGCC
>NZ_BACZ01000401.1 GCF_000333375.1 Curtobacterium sp. B18 | reverse complement strand
GATCTCGCTGCCGCGTACGTGGACGCGACCATGCAGACCTCGGGCGTCACGTGGGACGACTCGCAGGCGAACGAGTACGCCCAGGAGTGTCTCCTCGGTGAAGGCACGTCCGGAGCGCTCTCCAACCTCGCCCGCATCGGCTCGGGGGTCTCGGACCCCGAGGGTGCGGTGCGGACCGTCGGCAGGTCGTGGGCTGCGGACGGATTGACCGTCCGGTACACCGAGTCCTCGCTCAACGACGGCAACCGGCAGTTCGTCGTCACGGGGGCTGGTGGTGACGTCGAACGCATCCAGTTCGGGGCGGCGACCGGGCGCAGCTCGCTCGTCGCGGTGTCGCACTGCGGGACCGGGAACGCGGCGGACCCCGGCTGACACCTGCCGTCGGACGGTGCCAGGAGGCGCGGTGTGGGCCCGTCCACCCGCTGCGGTTGCGCGCACGGTTGCGACGGTCGGGCGGTTCCGGCGGACTCCGCAGCGCGCGTGCGCCAGGATGGAGCCATGACCGACCAGCGCATCGCCGTCGTCGTCCTCGCCGCCGGGCAGGGCACGCGCATGAAGTCGTCCACGCCCAAGGTGCTGCACCGCCTCGCCGGGCTGCCGCTCATCGCGCACGTGCTCCGGACGGCGTCGTCCCTCGAGCCCGAGCACGTCGCCGTCGTCGTGCGGCACGAACGGGAGCTCGTCGCGGCCGAGGTGACCGAGCGGGCGCCCGACGCGATCGTGGTCGACCAGGACGACGTACCCGGCACCGGGCGTGCGGTCGAGGTCGCCGTGCAGGCCCTCCCCGCCGACTTCGAGGGGGCCGTCGTGGTGCTCTCCGGCGACGTCCCGCTGCTCGACGCGGCGTCGCTCCGAGCACTCGTGGACGCCCACGTCGGCGGGAGCAACGGCGCCACCTTCGTCAGCGCGATCGCCCCGGACCCGACCGGACTCGGCCGCATCGTCCGTGACGCCGACGGGACGTTCGTCGGGGTCGTCGAGCACAAGGACGCGACGGCCGAGCAGCTGACGATCACCGAGGCGAACGCGGGGATCTACGCGTTCGACGTCACGCACCTCCGTGCGGTCCTGCCCTCGCTCACCACTGCGAACGCGCAGGGCGAGAAGTACATCACCGACGCACCGGCGCTCATCGGGGCCCGGGGCGCGCGCATCGACGTCGTCACGCTGACCGACCCGTGGCTCGTCGCCGGCATCAACGACCGTGCGCAGCTGTCCGACGCCGCGCGGGTGCTGAACGCGCGCATCGTCCGTCGGCACCAGCTCGCCGGCGTCACGGTGCAGGACCCGGCGACGACGTGGATCGACCTCGACGTCTCGATCGAACCCGACGCCGAGATCCTCCCGGGCACGCAGCTCATCGGCGCCACCGCGATCGCCTCGGGCGCGGTCGTCGGGCCGGACACGACCCTGCGGGACACCGAAGTCGGCGTCGGAGCCGTGGTGAACCGCGTCGACGCCACCCTCGCGGTCATCGGCGACGGCGCCTCGGTCGGGCCCTTCGCGTACCTGCGGCCGGGCACGATCCTCGGCGACGGGGGCAAGATCGGCACCTTCGTCGAGACGAAGAACGCGACGATCGGCCGGGGCAGCAAGGTGCCGCACCTGTCGTACATCGGCGACGCCGAGGTGGGCGAGGACTCGAACATCGGCGCGAACACCATCACGGCCAACTACGACGGGGTGCACAAGCACCGGACCGAGGTCGGCTCGAACGTGCGCACAGGGTCGCACAACGTGTTCGTCGCCCCGGTTAGGATTGGTGACGGAGCGTACACCGGCGCGGGTACGACCGTCCGCAAGGACGTCCCTGCCGGGTCGCTGGCGATCAGCTACGCCCCACAGCGCAACACCGACGGATGGGTCGAGGAACACCGACCCGGTTCGCCGGCAGCCGAGGCCGCTCGGCGCGCGAACGGCGAACAGATCTGACGGCTCTCGGGCCGATCAACACGGCCCCGCGGGGTCAGGGAGTGAGCACCGCACTTGTCCGGAATCAAAACGACCGGCCAGAAACGACTCGTCCTCGTCTCGGGGCGGGCACACCCGGCGCTCTCGGCCGAGATCGCCGAGGAACTCGGCGTGGACCTCGTCCCGACCGATGCACGGACGTTCGCGAACGGGGAGCTCTACGCCCGCTTCGACGAGTCGGTCCGCGGCTGCGACGCGTTCGTCATCCAGTCCCATACGGCCCCGATCAACGAGTGGCTCATGGAGCAGCTCATCATGGTCGACGCCCTGAAGCGTGCCTCGGCGAAGCGCATCACCGTCGTCGCGCCGTTCTACCCCTACGCCCGTCAGGACAAGAAGGGCCGTGGGCGTGAGCCGATCTCGGCACGACTCGTCGCCGACCTGTTCAAGGCCGCCGGTGCGCACCGCATCATGAGCGTCGACCTGCACGCCGCGCAGATCCAGGGCTTCTTCGACGGCCCGGTGGACCACCTGTTCGCCATGCCCGTCCTGCTCGAGCGCTTCCAGCAGACGCTCGACCCCTCGACGCTGACGGTCGTCTCGCCGGACATGGGCCGTGTCCGCGTCGCCGACATCTGGTCGGAGAAGCTCGGCGCGCCGCTCGCCATCATCCACAAGCGCCGCGACCCGCTCGTGCCGAACCAGGTGTCCGTGCACGAGATCGTCGGTGACGTCTCGGGTCGCGTCTGCCTGCTCGTCGACGACCTGATCGACACCGGTCGCACCATCGCCAAGGCGGCCGAAGCGCTCAAGGCGGCCGGAGCGACGGGCGTGGTCGTCGCTGCGACGCACGCGGTGTTCTCCGACCCGGCGACCGAGCTGCTGCAGAGCGAGTTCATCGACCGGGTCGTCGTCACCGACACCCTGCCGCTTCCCGAGGACAAGCGCTGGGACCGCCTCGAGGTCCTGCCGATCGCACCGCTCATCGCCCGCGCCATCCACGAGGTCTTCGACGACGGGTCGGTCACCTCGATGTTCGACGGCGCCGCTTGACGGCACCCGTGCGTGACGCGCTCGCGGCCCGACTCCGGGCCGCGGGCAGCATCTTCGCCGAGGACGAGGCCGACCTGCTGCTCGAGGCCGGCGACGGCGAAGCGGTTCGTCTCCGCGCGCTCGTCCAGCGGCGGCTCGGCGGCGAACCACTCGAGTACGTGCTCGGCTGGGCGGCCTTCGACGGGCACCGTCTGCGCGTGACGCCGGGTGTCTTCGTGCCGCGTGCCCGCACCACGGTGGTCGTGGAACAGGCTGCTCGGCGGTTGCGCCGCTACGACCGGGTCGTCGACCTCTGCTGCGGTGCCGGGGCGATCTCGGTCGCCCTGCTCCAGCGTGTGGGTGCGCTGGACCTCGTCGCGTCGGACGTCGATCCGGCGGCGGTCGACGTCGCGGCCGAGAACATCGGCGACCGCGGCATCGTCGTGGCCGGCGACCTCTTCGCGCCGCTGCCGGACCGGTTCCGTGGCGTGGTCGACGTCATCGCCGTGAACGCCCCCTACGTGCCGACGGCGTCCATCGCCACGATGCCGTCCGAGGCCCGCGACCACGAGCACCGGGTTGCGCTCGACGGGGGAACGGACGGCCTCGACCTGCACCGGCGGATCGCCGCGGGTGCGGGGGAGTGGCTCCGCCCGGGCGGCGCTCTCGTCATCGAGGTCTCCACCGGGCAGTCCGAGGCGTCGGCAGCTGCCTTCGCGGCGGCCGGGTTCCAGGTGTCGGTGGAGTCGGACGACGAGGTCGACGGCACCTGCGTCGTGGCGACGCGTCCCGCCTGACGCGACGCCAGTCGCGGGGCCGACCCGCGCCTCCTGTCCGACCCGCGTCTCCGGTCTGCCTCACGTCTCCGGTCCGACCCGCGCCGCCGTCTGCGGCACAGCCGGTCAGCCGGACAGGCGGTCAGGCGGCGCGGACCTCGACCGTGTGCCATCCGCTCGCGCCGTTCGGTGCGGGCGGCCGTTCCACGCTCGTCTGCACTTCGCCGTCCGCGCTCACGGCTCGGACCTGGATCCGGTGCGATCCCTTCGTCGGGGTCCAGCGGTAGACCCACTGCCGCCACGTGTCCGCCGAGACGGAGTCCGCGAGGGTTGCCGTCTCCCACGCCCCGTCGCCGATCCGGACCTGCACGGCCTTCACCCCGGTGTGCGGCTGCCAGGCGACCCCGGCGATCGCGACGGTCGTCCCGGAGTCGACGGTCGAACCGGCACGCGGGGTGTCGATGCGTGACTCCAGCTTGACCGGGCCTCGCTCCGACCAGCCGCGAGGCGTCCAGTAGCCCTGTGCATCGGCGAAGCGGGTGATCTCGAGCTCGGTGACCCACTTCGTGGCGGAGACGTACCCGAAGAGTCCGGGCACCACCATGCGCACCGGGAAGCCGTGTTCCGGCGGCAGTGGCTCGCCGTTCATCCCGACCGCCAGGAGCGCCGCCGTCCCGGCGTCCTGCAGCACGTCGAGCGGGGTCCCCGCGGTGAACCCGTCGACGCTGCGCGACAGCACCATGTCGGCGCTCGCGTGCGGCGCGGCCCGCTCGAGCAGCTTCCGGATCGGGTAGCCGAGCCACAGCGCGTTCCCGATGAGGTCACCCCCGACCTCGTTCGAGACGCAGCTGAGGGTCGCGTGGTGTTCCTCGAGCGGGAGGGCGAGCAGGTCGTCCCAGGTCAGCTCGACCTCGTGGTCGACCGCGCCGTGGATGCGGAGCTTCCAGTCGGCGGTGTCCACCGACGGCACGCGCAGCGCAGTGTCGATCCGGTAGAAGTCGCTCGTCGGCGTGACGTACGGCGTGATGCCGGGTACGTCGAGGGACGCTCCCGACGGGACCGCGGGCGCCGCGGTGGCAGGGGCGGGCAACCGGATCGCCCGCCGTGCCGCGGCGGTGGCCTGCGCGGCGGCGGTCCCCAGTCGCGCGGCGCCACCGACCACGACCGCGACGGCCGCCGCCGTGACGCCCCAGACGAGGAACGCGCGGCGTTCGGCGGACGCGGGCCGCGCGGCCGCCGACGGCACGGCTGCGGCGGACTCCCACCGACGGAGCCGGGCGGTGAGGAGTCGGAGCACGACGACGGCTGCCGCGACGCCGAGGACCGAGGGGGCACCGTCCAACGTGCCGCTGCCGGAACGGGTGGTGACGGCCAGGAGCGAGAGGACACCGCCGACGGCGAACACGACGGCGCCGAACGGCGGGCGCGCACGCTCGAGCACGCCCGCACCTGCGCTGACCGCCGCGACGATCACGGACATCAGGACGAACAGGGCGATCTTGTCACCGGTGCCGAACAGCGACACCATGAGGTCCTTCGCCCCCGGCGGGGCGAGGTCGATGACCGCCGACCCGACCGCGACGAGCGGGCTGCCTGCACCGCTGAGCACGAGGGCTCCGAGTTCCGCGGCGGCGAAGAACGCGAGCGCGGCGACGATGCCGATCGCGGCAGCGAGCAGTCGGGGGCGCGGGACCGCCGCGGGGGCGGGCGCGAGATCAATGGTCACGAGCCGAGCGTAGGTCGACCCCACCGCGTGTGTGCTGACAGTCGCGCACACGGTGGACGGGACCGGCGGTGAGAGCGCCTGTGGAGGACCCGTACCCCGACCACCGACCCGCATCCCCACCGACCCGCATCCCCACCGACCCGCCCTGTCCACCGGTTCGTCGGGCGTTCACCGGCACCGGCCAGCCGACGGCAGGTGGACCGTGCGAGGATCGGGGTGTGCTGAGGCGTCCCGACCGTGTCCCGGGCTTCGGTCGCGCCCGGCGGCGGAACCGCCACCCGATGTCGCAGGCACGGCGGCTCCTGGTGCTGCGCTGGGTCATCGTCGGGGTCTGGGCCGCGCTGCTCACCGCACGCATCATCGTCGTCTCCACAACGCCCGACGCCGACCTGACGTACTTCGGTGTCGCCGAGGTCGCCGTGATCGGTGCCGGCCTCCTCGTCATCGCCGGTGCCGTGCTGCGCGGCTGGTCGCTCCGCCGCCGGCATGAGGACGAGGCGCTCGCACTCGCGATCCGTCGGATCGACCCGACCGTGTGGCTCGTCCCTGCAGCGCCGACGCCCGAACTGCGAGCCTCCGTCGCGGCCGTGCGTCCCGACGTCGCCCTCGGGCACCGGGTCACCTGGGCCTTCGGCGCGACCGAGGCGTCACTGTGGGAACTCGAGGAACGCCGAGCCACCAGACTGCTCGTCATCCGGTGGAGCCGGATGGTGCACGTCGGGCTCGAGGACGTGCACGGCGACGGCCGCTCGTGGGCGATCGCGATGCACTACGTCCGGCCCGACGACACGACCGCGGTGGCGACCTTCTTCGTCCGCTCGGCACCGGGTTCCAGACGGATGCTCGGCCGGGGGCCCCGGATGGAGCGGCTCGTGGCCGACCTCGCGCGCGAGCGCATCGTGGCCTGACCGCGAGACTGGAGCGCGAGCGGCGGAACGGACGACACCGCGAGCGGCGGGACGGACGACACCGCGAGCGGCGGGACGGACGACACCGCGAGCGGCGGGACGGACGAAAAACGGAAGGCCCCGCCGATCGACGGGGCCTTCCGTGTGGAGCGCGCTAGTGGGTCGAGGGCTCCTGCTCGACCTCGCGGCGGTCGTCGTCCGACCACAGCGTGTGGAACGTGCCGTCCTTGTCGATGCGCTGGTAGGTGTGCGCGCCGAAGAAGTCGCGCTGTCCCTGGATGAGCGCGGCCGGCAGCCGGTCCGAGGCGAGCGAGTCGAAGTACGCCAGCGCCGACGAGAAGCCGGGCGCCGGGATCCCCGAAGCCGCGGCGATGCCGACGATGCGACGCCAGGCGGCCTCGCCTTCCTGCACGGCGTTCGCGAAGTACGGGTCGACCAGCAGGCTCTCGAGCTTCGGGTTCTTGTCGTACGCCTCGACGATGCGGTTGAGGAACTGCGCACGGATGATGCAGCCGCCGCGCCAGATCTTCGCGATGTTGCCGAGGTCGATGTCCCAGTCGTACTCCTTCGCCCCGGCGATGATGAGGTCGAAGCCCTGCGCGTACGCGACGACCTTCGAGGCGTAGAGCGCCGCACGGACGTCGTCCTCGAACCCGTCGGGGACACGGGCGATGTCGGGACGGTCGGGGAACGCCTGCTGCACCGCGGCGCGCTGCGTCGGCTTCGACGACACCGCACGGGGGAACACGGCTTCCCCGATGCCGGACACGGGGATGCCGAGGCCGACGGCGTTCTGCACGGTCCAGACGCCGGTGCCCTTCGACCCGGCCTCGTCGCGGATGACGTCGACGAGGGGCTTTCCGGTGTCGGCGTCGCGCTGCTTGAGGACCTCGCCGGTGATCTCGATCAGGTACGACTCGAGGTCGCCCTTGTTCCACTCGTCGAAGACCTTGACGAGGTCCTCGACGCTCAGCCCGCCGACGCGGCGGAGCAGGTCGTACGACTCGGCGATGAGCTGCATGTCGGCGTACTCGATGCCGTTGTGCACCATCTTCACGAAGTGGCCGGCGCCGTCGGTGCCGATGTGGGTCACGCACGGCTCGCCCTCGGCGACCGCGGCGATCGACTTGAGGATCGGACCGAGGGTCTCCCAGGCCTCCTTCGACCCACCGGGCATGATCGAGGGACCCTTCAGCGCGCCCTCCTCGCCGCCGGAGATGCCGGTGCCGACGAAGTTGAGGCCCTTCTCGCGCAGGTCGTGCTCGCGGCGGATGGTGTCGTGGAAGTTCGCGTTGCCGCCGTCGACGATGATGTCGCCGTCCTCGAACCGTTCCGCGAGCTGCTCGATGACCGCGTCGGTGCCCTTGCCCGCCTGCACCATGATGATCGCGGTGCGGGGCTTGGACAGCGAGGCGACGAAGTCGTCGATCGACTCGGACGCGATGAAACCGGCGTCGGCGTGCTCGTTCAGGAGTTCCTCGGTGCGGGCGTACGTGCGGTTGTAGACCGCGACGGTGTTGCCCTCCCGCGAGGCGAGGTTCCGAGCGAGGTTCGAACCCATCACCGCCAGACCGACCACGCCGATGTTCGCCTGTCCGTTGTTCTCTGCCACGAGGTCTCCTTCGTCCTGTCGTTCGGCACCAACCTACGGTCCGCAGCCTGGGACCGCCCGGGTGTTACGGCAACTGGGGACGACTGTTCACCGGCCCAATACGGTGGAGGGATGACCGAGCGCGCTGTCCTCCCGTCCCTGCTCGTGATGGGGGTCTCCGGTTCCGGCAAGTCGACGATCGGGCAGGCCCTCGCCGACGCCCTCGCCGCCGTCGGGCAGCCGACGGTCTTCGTCGACGCGGACGATCTGCACCCCGCCGCGAACAAGGAGAAGATGCGGCAGGGCATCCCGTTGACGGACGAGGACCGCTGGCCCTGGCTGGACGCCTGCGCCGCCCGGATCGCCGAGGTCGAGGATTCCGGCCACCGCTGCGTGATGGCGAACTCGGCGCTCAAACGCGCGTATCGGAACCGGCTGCGCGGATCGGCACCGACGCTCGTGATCGCCTTCCTCGACGGATCACACGACCTCATCGCCGACCGTCAGGCGCACCGCCACCACGAGTACATGCCGAGCTCGTTGCTCGACTCGCAGTTCGCCACGCTCGAGCGACCGCAGCCGGACGAGGCCGCCGTCACCGTGTCGATCGAGGGATCGGTCGACGAGACGGTGGCGGCGATCCTCGCCGCGCTGTCGGTCACTTCCGGCTGAGCTCGGACAGGCGTGAGCGGTACTCCTCCGCGTCGATGTCACCCCGGGCGAAGCGGTCGGCGAGCACCGACCGCGCGTCGGACCGCGCCCGCCAGCTGCCCCGCCGGAACACCCCGAACACGAGGAACACGACCAGGAACGCGACGAAGAAGAACACGGGGAAGACGAAGAACGGGAACCCGCCGTGCCAGTAGGGCGCGGTGGCGGCGATGGTGGTGAGCATGGTGACCTCCTGTGGTCGGTTCGGCGTCGCTTTCACGACCCTCCAAGACTCGGTACTGGAGGCGCGGTGCGCGTCCGTCCCGCAGCCCCACTTCCGTCTGCTCCCGCCGTCGTAGTGCCCGTTCTCCTCCACACCCGGCTGCTCCCGCGGGAGTAGTCCACAGGTCGTGCTCCCGCCCGATGCCGCGGGCGGGAGCCGACCCTAGGCTCGAGCCATGGACACCGACCGGACCCTCGCCGACCCGGCGACCGACGACCCCCGCTGGCGCGGGCGCCGTCGGTTCGCCCGGGTCGGACGAGTGCTGCCGGTGGCGTTCCTGCAGGTCCCCGGGACGCTCGTGGCATCGCGGTGGGCATCGGGCGCAGCCGACGAGTCCGCGGGCGGTCCGCCCTGGGCGCGCGGCGTCGCGGGCGGCCTCCAGCCCGTCGAGATCGGTCCGGCGGCCCTCGCCCTGCTCGTCGTCGGCGTCGTGGTGCTCCCGTGGCGGTGGCGGCTCCCCCGCTCGGTGCTCCTCGTGACCCTCGCGACGACCGTGGGGTACGCCGCCCTCGTGAGCCCGCGGGGCCCCTTCGTCGCCGCGCTCACCATGGCGCTGGCGAACGCGTGGCTGCGCGGACACCGGTGGTGGGCGACCGCCGCGGCCGGGGCGGCGGTGGTGCTGCTCCCGTCCGCCGATCCCGTGCTCGGACGCTCCCCGGTCCTCGACCTCGGCGCGGTGCTGCTCGCGGTCGCCTGGGCGACCGTCACCCTCGCGGTGTCGGAGCTCGTGCGCGTCCGGCTCGAACGGGTCGCGGAACGCCGGCGGCAGCGTGCCGAGGCCGACCGGCGTCGCGCTGCCGACGAGCGGGTGCGGATCGCCCGCGAGCTCCACGACTCGGTCGCGCACAGCATGTCGCTCATCAACCTCCAGGCCGGGGTCGCCCTCCACCTCGGCGCCGACCTGCCCGACCAGACGCGGGGTTCTCTCGCCAACATCCGTGACTCCAGCCGCGAAGCCCTCGTCGAACTCCGCACCATCCTCGGCGTGCTGCGCTCCGTCGACGGAACCCCCGACCGAACCACCAACGGAGCCTCCGACGGAGCCGAGCGCACCCCGACCGCCGGCCTCGACCGCGTCGCCGACCTCGTGGAACGCGCGCGAGCCGCCGGTGTCGACGTCGGGCTGACCATCGACGGCGATCGTTCGACCGTGCACGGCATCACGGACCGGAACGCGTTCCGCATCGTGCAGGAGTCGGTGACCAACGTCATGAAGCACGCCCCCGGGCACCGAGCCGACGTGACGATCTCGATCGGTCCGGACGTCGTCGACCTGGTCGTCGCCGACCGCCCGTCGGGACCCCGATCGGCCGACGTCGGCTCGAGCGGACCGCTCGCCCCGACCGGCAACGGGATCATCGGGATGCGGGAACGTGCGAACGCCGTCGACGGCACCCTGTCCGCCGGCCCGACGACCGACGGCGGCTGGCGGGTGGCCGCCCGCCTCCCGGTGGTCGGTCCCGACCGAGAGGACCCCCGATGACCACGGGACACACCGCCCCGGGCCCGATCCGCGTGCT
>NZ_BACZ01000402.1 GCF_000333375.1 Curtobacterium sp. B18 | reverse complement strand
CGGCGTGTCGCGTGCGGGCGTCCCGCTCGCCGTTCGTCAGGCCAGGCGGGCGAGTCGCTGGCCGGCGATCCGGGCGAAGCGCAGCGGGTCGGCGAGGGCGTCGTCCGGCTCGCCCGTCGTCTGCGTCGCCAGGACGGTGAGCGAGGCAGCGGCGTCGAAGTCGTCGAGCGCTGCCTCGATGGCGCCGGCGACGAGCATCGCCCGGGCAGCGGGGGCGTGCCGCGTCGCGAGGGCGCGCACCACGCTCGGCACCTTGCCGGCGGCGGACTGCCCGTCGAACCGTCCCTCGCCCGTGATCACCACGTCGGCGCCGTCGAGGAGGGCCGGCAGCCCGACGACCTCGGCGACCCCGTCCGCGCCGCCCGCCAGGGTCGCGCCCCAGGCGAGCAGCCCGAACCCGACACCACCGGCCGCTCCGGCACCCGGTGTCGCGGGGTCGACCTCGGGGAAGCACCGCGCCCAGTCCGCCAGGCGGGCGTCGAAGGCGGCGATCCGGTCGGGCGTGATGCCCTTCTGCGGGCCGAACACCGCCGCGGCCCCCGTCGGTCCGAGCAGGGGCGAGGTGACGTCGGTCAGCACGACGGCGCCGTGCTCCGGCAGCCGCCGCATCCACGTGGTGTCGACGCCGGTGACGTCGTCGAGCAGCTCGGCGCCCTGCTGCGGCCGCGGTGGGTGTTCGGGCACCGCGGGAGCCTGGTGGACGAGTGCGCCCAGCCCGATCAGTGCGTCCGCACCGCCGTCGGTCGAGGCGCTGCCGCCGATGCCGAGCACGAGCCCGGTCGCCCCGTCGTCGAGCGCGGCGGCGATCGCCTCGCCGAAGCCCCGGCTCGTCGCGGTGTCGGGCAGGGCCTCCGGCAGCAGGGGGAGCCCGCTCGTCGCGGCGAGTTCCACCACGGCGCGGCCGTCCGGCAGTCGCAGCCAGTGGGTGTCGACGGGGGTCCCGGCGGGGCCGGTGACGGTGATGGGGACCCGGGTGGTCCGGGGGATCGCGCTCTCGAACGCGTCGAGCGTGCCCTCGCCGCCGTCCGCCATCGGCGCGAGGACGACCTCGTCGCCCGGACGCTCGGTGAGCCAGCCGTCGCGGACGGCCGAAGCGATCTCGGCTGCGGTCGCCGTCCCCTTGAACGAGTCCGGAGCCACCACGATGCGCACGGCACCACCGTAGCGGTCCACCCGGTCCGTCCGGTCCGTCCGGCCCGCCCCCCCCTGGTCCACCCGGTCCACCCGGTCCACCCCGGCTGGTCCGAGGGCCCGGCCGCCCCGGCGCGTCCCGCCCGTCAGGCTCGGGACCGCCCATCGATACGCGTCGCTGACCGTCCTGGTTCGCGAAACCCGCGATCCGCGAACCAGGACGGTCAGCGCCGAGACCGGAAACGGGCGCCCGGAGCGGCACCGCCCGACGTCAGGGTCAGCGGGTGGGGAGTGCGGCCAGGAAGATCGCCTCGGCGAGGGCCATGTGCTCGATCTCGGACGGGTCGACGCTCTCGTCCGGGGCGTGCACGTTCGCCGTCGGCTCGGACACCCCGGCGAGGATCACCTCGACGCCCGGGATCGCCCGCTCGAGGGTCGCGCAGAGCGGGATCGAGCCGCCGCCGCCGAGCGAGCCGACGGGAGCCGGATGGTAGGACTCCGCGAGCGCGGCGCGGAACGCCGACGAGGACGGTCCGCCGAGCGCACGGAACCCGGCACCGACCCCGGTGACCCGCGCCGTGACCTCGACGCCGGCGGGCGCCCGTCGGAGCAGGTGCGCCACCAGGAGTTCCCCGGCCGTCGCGGGGTCGACCCCCGGCGGCACGCGGAGGTTCAGCGCGGCACCAGCCCTCGCCTGCACGGACGGCGAGGACCCCGCGACCGCCGGGGCGTCGATCCCGACGACCGTGAGGGCGGGGCGTGCCCACACCTGGGACGCCGGGTCCGCCGAACCGACCGGCAACCGCGCCGTCGAGCAGTCCGGCGTCGGCGGCGAACCGGTCGGCGTCGTAGGGCAGGCCGGCCCAGGTCTCGGACGCGTCGAGCCCGTCGACGGTGGTGTCCCCGGTGTCGTCCCGGAGCGACGCGAGCAGGGCGACGAGTACTGCGATCGCGTCGGGTGCCGCGCCTCCGAACATCCCGGAGTGCACGTTCCCCCGCAGTGCCCGGACGCGGAGCTCGACGAACGCGGTGCCGCGGAGCGTCGTCACGAGCGCGGGAGCGCCGACCGCGGCGTTCCCGGCGTCCATCACGACGGCGGTGTCCACGTGCCGGAAGTCGGCGGCGTGGTCGGTCACGTACTGCTCGAGGCCGTCGGTGCCCTGCTCCTCCGAGCCCTCGACGAGGACGACGAGCCCGACCGGGAACGTCCCGTGCACGTCGAGCAGCGCCCGCAGGGCCACGAGGTGCGTGACGATCCCGCCCTTGCAGTCCGCCGCGCCCCGGCCGTACAAGCGACCGTCCCGTTCGGTGAGCGTCCACGGATCGCTCGTCCAGGCGGACAGGTCCCCGGCCGGCTGCACGTCGTGGTGCGCGTAGAGCAGCACCGTCGGTGCACCGGCGGGTGCGGGGTGGGTCGCGATGACCGCCCGCGAGCCGTCCGCAGTGGTGGCGAGCCGCGCCTCCAGACCGAGGTCCGCGAACGCGACCCGCACCGCCTCCGCGACCCGGTGGCAGTCGTCGAGCGACTGCACGGCCGGGTCGTGGACGGACGGGATCGCCACGAGCGCGGCCAGGTCATCGAGCCCCTCGGGCAGGCGGCCGCGGACGGCGTCGCGGAGGGCTGACGGGCTCACGAGCGACCGATCTCCCAGATGCGGAACTCGCCGGACGCGTCGACGGACCCCGACAGCCCGGTCAACGACTTCTGCCCGATGACGTTCTCCTGCCCGGCGAGCAGCGGGATGAGCGGGACCGACTCGGCGGTGTCCCGCTGGATCTGCTCGATCTGCTGCGTCCGCTCCGCCGTGTCCGGCTCGACGGCCTGCGCGGCGACGAGGTCGTGCACCGTAGCGTCGTCGAAGTGGTTCGCGAGCAGGTTGACGTCCGCGGCGCCGTAGGCCGGGGTGAGGTACGACGAGGCGTCCGGGTAGTCCTGGAAGAACCCGAGCTGGAAGACGGGGTACTCGCCCTTGCCGACGTTCCCGACGTAGGTGTCCCAGCTCGCCGACTGCAGGTCGACCCGGAACAGGCCCGTGTCCTCGAGCTGCTGCGCGATGAGCGCGTACTCGTCGTCGGAACCCGAGCCGTAGTGGTCCGTCGTGTACTCGATGGGCAGCGTCACGGGCGTGGTCACCCCGGCCTGCTGCAGGATAGCCTTCGCGTCCTCGCCCGACAGGGACCGGAACGCCTCGGTCGCACCGGTGAACCCGCTCGGGACGATCGAGTACGCCGGCGCGTAGGTGTCCTGGTAGACGTCCTTCGCGATGGCCTGACGGTCGATCGACGCCGCGACGGCCTGCCGGATCGCCTGCTTCTGGGCGCTGTCCTTCCCGGGCATCGTGTCGAGGTTGAACGCCAGGAACCGGATCTCGCCGGAGTCGCCGTGCACGGTCTGCAGGGAGTCGTCCGACGACAGCGAGGTGACCTCCGTCGGCGTGAGCTGGCGGTACGCGACGTCGGCGTCGCCCTTCTGCACGGCGAGCTTGAGGTCGGCGGACTTCGTGTACTGCTTGATCGTCACGCTCTTCGTGGCCGGAGCGTCGCCGTCGTAGTGGTCGTTCGCGGTGAGGGCGATCGTCGCCCCACCGTCCGCGGCGTCCTGCAGCGCGTAGGGCCCGGATCCCACCACCCCGTCGTTCGCGTGCACCGTCGTCGCCGAGAACACCTTCGAGTCCACGATCGCCCCCGCCATGCTCGCGAGCACGTACGGGAACGTCTGGTCGTCGGCCTGCTTCAGGGTGAACGTCACGGTGCTGCCGGACGCCGACACCGACGCCATGTTGGCCAGCAGCGACCCCGGGCCGTTCTTCGACCCGAGGGACACCTGCCGCTCGAACGAGAACACCACGTCCTTCGCGGTCAGGTCGTCGCCGTTCGAGAACCGCAGGCCGTCCCGGATCTCGCACACGTAGTGCGTGCCGTCGGTGAAGTCGCAGGACTTCGCGACCTCGGGGCTGGTCGTGGTCTTCCCTGCGGGGTAGGTGAGCAGGTGCTGGTACAGCTGCGTCTGCACGGTGTAGCTCCCGCGGTCCCAGGCGCCGGCCGGGTCGAGGGACGTCACGACGTCGGTGGTGCCGACGACGAGTCCGTCGACGGCGTCGGTGCCGGACGAGCCGGTGGAGGCGCAGCCGGTGAGCACGGCGGCGGTGGCGGCGGTGAGTGCGATGGCGCTGAGGAGTCGGGTGGTCATCGTCCTGTGGGGGTGGGGTGGTGCTTCGAGAGGGAGAACCGGGCCGGGGGTGGTGGCCCGTCGGTCGCGAGGTCGGCGATCATGACGCCGAGCAGCGGAGCGAACTTGAAGCCGTGGCCGGAGAACCCGGTCGCGACGGTCACCGGACCGCGACGGTCGATGACGAAGTCCTCGTCGGGGGAGTTGTCGTAGAGGCAGCTGATGAAGGTCGGCTTCGTCGCGTCGACCCCGGGCACGTACCGGGCGACGTACGCCTGCAGCCGCTCGGCCTCGGCGGGCACCGGGGTGAAGTCGCGGTGGTCCGGGTCGACCACGGGACCGGTGCCGTGGAAGCCGACCTTGACGCCCTCGCCCGGGGTGAGCAGGCCGTAGACGTCGTCCCCGTCGGCCCAGTGCACGAAGCTCGGCCACGCCTCGTCCGGCAGGTGGCTGGGGAAGTGGGCGGGCTGCTCCTGCGTGACACGGAGGGCCGGGAGGCGCGCCCCGCGTTCCGCGAGCAGGTCGCCGACCAGCGTGGGCGCCCACGACCCCACGGCGGCGATCACCGACGACGTGCGGTGGGCGGACCCGTCGGACAACCGGACGGTCACGTCGTCCCCGTGATCGTCGAGGCCGGTGACCCGGGTGTCGAACCGGAGGTCGACGAGTCCCGTGCGCTCGGCCAGCGTGAGGAACACCTCGATCGCGCGGTCGGACCGGATCCGCCCCGCGGTCGCGTGCGTCAGGACGTGCCCCTCGAACGCGATGCCCGGCCAGCGCTCGGCTGCGGCGTCCGGGCTGAGGGCCTCGTGGGCGATCCCGGCGTCCGCGAGCGCCGCGGCGATGGCGTCGACGACCTCGGGGCGGCCGTGGTCGACCGCGCCCGTCCGGACGATCAGCTCCTCGTCGGCCGCGGTCTCGAGCGCCTCCCAGAGCGCGAGCGCCCGGGTCGTCAGCGCGACGTACTCGGCATCGGCGTAGCCCTGCCGGAAGATCCGGGTCGCACCGTGCGAGGAACCGCGGTGGTGGCCGCGCTCGTGCTGTTCCACGAGCAGGACGCGCTCGCCGCGGGTGGCCAGGGCGTACGCGGTGGCGGCACCCACCACCCCGCCGCCGATCACGACGTGCGTCGTCGTCTGGTCGCTCATGCCGTCGCTCCGGCTCGTCGGGCGTCGGCCTCACGGCGGGCCGGCATGAGCGAGACGACGTCGGCCTCGCTCGGTGCGCTTGCCGGGAACCGGGCGGGGTCGTACCGGCTCGCGTCGCCGAGGGTGGTCGACCCGGTGACGCTCAGCTCGGCGGCGATCCGACCGAGCCCGGGGCCGTGCGTGACGCCGGACTCGTTGTCCCCGCCGGCGACCACGAGGCCGGCGAGCTCCGGGACCGGGCCGACGATGAAGTTCCGGTCCGCCGTCATCGACACGACCCCCTGCGTGACGGTCTCGTCGTCGGCGAGTGCAGCCGCGGCGCCCGGCAGCAGCGCCGCGACGATCGGGTGCAGGGCGGTGCGCATGGCCTCGACGAGGTCGGGGCGGTCCGGTCGGCGCTCGGGTTCGGTGTCGCGGCCGGCACCGCGCACGAAGAACGCCTCGTACCCGCTCCCGGCGCCGTAGGTCAGGCCACCGCGGTGCTCGCGGATCCACAGCCCCTCGAGTTCGGGGAGCATCAGGGTCGGCAGCGTCTGCGGGAGGCCGAACGGCTTCGTGACGAGGCGGCTCGCGACCACCCGCACCGTCGGGAGCTCGCGACCGAGGGGCGCGAGCAGTGCGTTCGTCCAGCTGCCGGCCGCGAGGACGACCCGCGCGGCGTCGATGACCTCGCCACTCGCGGTCCGGACGCCCGTGACGGAGCCGTCCCGCGCCTCCAGGCCCGTGACCGTGGTGTGCTCGCGGAACGCGACCCCGCGTGCGTGCAGTGCCCGGACCAGGGCCGCGGCCGTGTCCGGCGCACTGATCTGGATGCCGTCCGGGTGGAGGAACCCGGCCGTCACCGCGGACGGGTCGAGGCCGGGGACGAGGTCCGCCGCCTCGTCCGGGGTGAGCGTCCTGGCACCAGCCGGGCGCAGGGGGTGGTCCTCGAACGGCGGGATGTGGTCCGCGCGGCCCTGGTCGGTGACCGTCAGCCAGACGTTGCCGTTCCGGCGGTACCCGGTCGGCCCGTTCCCGGACTCGGCCAGCCGCCGGTAGAAGTCGATGCCGTACTGCTCGACGTCGCGTTCGGACTCGTTCCAGTACCAGGCGTACCCGGCCGCCCACTGTCCGACGAAGCCGGCGCCTGCGGTGGTCGTCCCGCCGGCGGCGGGGCCGCTGTCGACGAGGACGACGCGCTGGCCGAGGTCGGCCAGGTGCCACGCGGTGCTCAGGCCGATGATGCCGGCGCCGACGACGACCGTGGGGGAGTCGGGGGAGGACATGACCAGATCGTAGTTGTCGTGTGTTGCCGACAGGTGTCGTGGATGACGCCGTGTGACGCCGCGTGACCGTCAGCCCGCGAACGCGGCGAGCACCGCGCGGGCGGACCGCGCGACCAGGGCGTCGTCGTACGCGGCGTCGGGCTCGTTGCGGGCCGTGAGCACGGCGATGACGATCGGGCCGCCGTCCGGTCGCGTGACGCGTGCGACGTCGTTCCGGATGCCGCCGGCGCCCCCGGACTTGTCCGCGACCGTCCACCCGGCCGGTGCGCCGGCGCGGACCAGGGTGTCGCCCGTGGCGTTGCCGCTGATCCACCGTTCGAGGAGTGCGGTGTCGGAGCGGCCGAGCGTCCGTCCGTCGAGCACCGTCGCGAGGTCCGCCGCGAACGCCGCCGGGGTCGTGGTGTCCGCGGTGCTGCCGGGCTCGATCGTGTTGAGCGAGGGTTCGTCGTGCACCACCTCGGTCGTCCGGTCCCCGAGCTCCGTGAGGGCCCGGCCGAGTCCGGCGGGTCCGCCGATGCGGTCGAGGACGAGGTTCAGGGCGAGGTTGTCGCTCTGTCGGACGGCGGCCTCGGCGAGCTGGGCGAGCGTCAGGCCGTCGGCGACGTGCGCGCTCGTCACGGGGGTGTGCCCGGCGGCGGTGGCGTCCGCCGCGGTCCACCGCACGCGCTCGTCCCGGTCGGCGCCGTGCACCTGGCGGAGGAACGCCGCCGCCGCGAACACCTTGAGCGTCGACGCGTACCCGAAACGCCGGTCGCCGCCGTACGCGACGGTCTCGCCGGTCGTGGTGTCCGTGGCGACGACGCCGACGGTGGCGTCGTACTCCCGCTCGAGGCCGGCGAGCGTCCGGTCGACGGCGGTGCGGTCGGCGGCCCCGATGCTCGGTGTCGGTGTCGGTGTAGCCGTCGCAGTGCTGGCGGTGCCGGTCGGACGAGGGGCGGCACCGGCGCTGCACCCGGTGAGGGCGAGGGCTGCGACGACGCCGACGACGAGCGGGGCAGTGGCACGCATGACAGAACTCTCGCGCGCGGCCCTGGACGCTGCCCGCACGCCTCGGCTTCCGTCGGTGGATCGCCGGAGCGCCCGAGGCGGCGGTGCCTAGCCGCCCCTTCGCGAGCGGATCCTGGCTCGCACGACACTCGCCCCGACCACGCCGATCGCGACGGCAGCCAGCCCGACGGTGGTGGCGAAGGTGAACAGGACGTGCTGCAGCGTGGATCCCGCTGGCGAGAGGTCGCCCCAGATCCCGAGGCCGATCGACGTGGCCAGGGCCGTCAGGGCCGGGACCGCGAACGCGAGCGTGAGCTTCGACACGGCGTGGTTCCTTCCCGGGGATCTACTGACCGTTGCACCACACGATGGCGGAGCCGGCGATGTTGTGTGAGACGGTTCCCCGTCCCTTCGCGTTGCACGACGCGAGAGCCCCGGCACCGATGGTCAAGAGTCCGGTGACGATGCCCGCGGCGACTGCGCCGACGCCGGTCTCGGCACTGATCAGGGCGACGACCGCGGCGACTCCCGCCCCTTGGGTGAGCTTGCCGACGACATCGTTCGAGACACACGAGTTCAGGTAGAGGTTCGCCTGGAGTCCGGTGACGTCGAAGGAGCTCTTCCCGGAACAGCCATCGATGCCGATGCCCTCGGTCGCCGCGACGACATCGGGGTCGACGCGGATGTGCTGCACGGCTCCGCCTCCGGCGACGTACCCGGCGGCGAACTCGGCCACAAGCGAGGTGTCTGCTCCAGCCGCTCGCGCGATCGCCGCGTCGAACGTGCGTGTCGTCGTGTCGACGCCGGCGAAGAGTGCGGTGGTGTCCGCGTCCGACAGCGGGTCCGCGGCGCTCCGTGGTGCTGCGTTCGCTGGAGCGGCAACGAGCATCGAGCCGAAGAGTGCTGCGGCGGCGACCGCGACCAGCGCGGTACGGCGTGGGGTGATCGTGAGGTGCATCACGGTGTCCTCTCGTCCTGGCGGCGTTGCCAGACCCGACCCTCGTGGTCGGACGATAAGAATGATGCCGGTGAAATGCCAGATGTGCAAGACAGAAGGGTGTCGGCGAGTCACGATCCCTCGACGGTGCCACTGGTGGAACGACGAAGGGCCGCCCGGTCGGGCGGCCCTTCGTGTCGGAGCGAGTGACGGGAATCGAACCCGCGCTACCAGCTTGGGAAGCTGGAGTTCTACCATTGAACTACACTCGCGCGCCCGCTCAGCGGGACGTGGCAAGCCTAGCGGATTCTGCGCTGGACGCCAGCCGAGTGCCCGCCGAGCGTGGCGTTGCCCACTCGCACCGCGCCTCCCGACCGCACCCGTGTCTCCGCTGTGAGCCGGTCCGTCCGACGGACAGGTGTCGCCCTCGTGTGTACCGTCCAGGTGGATCCGCACGACCCGCGAACCCGAGGAGGACCCGGATGGTCAGGCATCCCCTCATCGACGACGTGGTCGGCCCCGCGATCGTGGTCGACTCGGCTTCGCCGGTGGTGTGGCTGACCGAGGCGCTCGCCTCCCTGCTCCGTCGGGCAGCGGACTCCGGACGCTTCGTCCTGCTCCGCACCGGCCCCGGATCGGCCCTCACCCCGGCGCTCCGGCACGCCCTCGGCGCGTACGGCGCGGCCTGGGCCGTGACCGACCCCGACGGCACCCTCCGGGACGGTCGGACGGGCGTCACCGCCTCGCGCATCGAGGACTTCGTGCACCGCGGCCCGGAGCTCGTCGGCACACCATCGCCCGAGCACCCGGTGGCCCGCGACTCCGTGCGCCAGATCAGCATCGACCTCACGCTCCGGCACCACTCCGAGCGCGCCGTCGACATCGGCTCCGCGATCGAGGCGCTGTGCGAGACCGTCGGCACCTGCCCCACCCGCTGGGGCACCGCCGAGCCGCTCACCGTGCCGTGGGACCGCTGGGTCGTCACGCAGTACGCCAAGCACGAGGCGCCGGCCGTGTCGACGTCGTACGCCGTGGGCGAGGGGTTCTCGGCGACGATGACCGCGCACCTGCTCGACGGCGTGGTGGTCGAGACGATGTCCGCCGTGCTCACGGTGCCCGAGGACGGCACCGACCGGTCCCTCGCCCCGAAGCTGTTGGACGCCGTGCACCGCGTGGCCGAGGACGTCGAACCCGTCTTCGGCGTCGTCATGCAGCGCCGTGGCGACGCCGACCACCTCGTCCGGGCCGTGTCGCACGGCGAGCCGGAGCCGCTCGCGGTCGTGGTCGGTCCCGAGGCCACCGAGTTCCTCGACCGGGACGGCGTGTGGCCCCCGCCGCGCACCACCACCTCGACGTTCGGCGGCGGCGGCCTGGTCGTCCGCCTCGACGACGGCTGGCAGGCGCTCGAGGCGTTCCTCGACCGGATCGATGAGGACCGCTTCCTGCACCTCGTGGGCGGCGCGCCGCTCGACCCCGCCCACGACGAGGGCACGCTGGACGGCCACGTCGGGGACGGCTCGCACGTGTTCGGCGGTCACCGTGCCCCGTGACGTCACGCTCCTCTGCCGCGGACCGGTCGAGACGCGCGACGTCGCCGAGGCCCTGCTGCTGCACGACGAGGGCTGGGGCGTCCGCGCGCTCGACGACGGACCGGTCATGCAGGTCTGTCGTGATGCCACGCACCCCGTGATCACCGTGCTCGGTGTCCGGCGGGTGGACGCCCTCGACGAGGTCGAGCGGATCCTGCCGGACGCCCCGACGCTGTCGACGCCGCTGTGGTGGGTGGACACCGTGACGCCGGCCGGCGCGGACGGCGAGTCCGGGATCTCGGCCGCGCTCGAGGCCGCGATGGACCTCGACGCGGTCTGCATCGTCCACGGCGACTGAGCGGCGGCGCGGCAGCCGCCCCGAGCCGCCGCCCCGAGCCGCCGCCGCCCGGCGCGTCAGTCGCGGTCGTGCATCGCGGCGAGCTGCTCGTTGTAGGCCTTGAGGTCGGCGTCCCCGTCACGCTCGGCCTTGCGGTCGAGGCGCTTCGCGTCGCGTGAGTCCGACCGCACCCAGTTCCGCACCACGAGGAGCGCCACGAACACCATCGGCAGCTCGGACGCACCCCACGCGATCCCGCCGCCGGTGTGCTGGTCGGCGAGGAGCGCGGCATCGTTCGTCTGGCCGAGCGCGTGGAACCAGTCGATCGCGAACACGGACTCCGAGGTCATCACCGCGACACCGAAGAACGCGTGGAAGGCCAGGGTCGCGAGCAGGGCGATGATGAGGATCGGGTACTGCGGACGCTTCGGGCCCGGGTCGACGCCGATGAACACCCAGAAGAACAGGTAGCCGCTGAACACGAAGTGCACGACCATCGCGACGTGCCACTCGTGCGACTGCATGGCGTACTCGTAGGCGGGCGTGAAGTAGAACACGACGAGGGACCCGGCGAAGATCACCCCGGCGACGGCCGGCTTCGCGAGGAACTGCATGTACCGCGAGTGCGTGAACAGCATGAGCCACTCACGGGCGCCGCGGGACCCGTCGTTGCGGACCGGCAGGGTGCGGAGCGCGAGCAGCACCGGGCCGCCGAGCACCAGCGGCAGCGGCACGAACATCATCAGCAGCATGTGCTGGATCATGTGCGACGAGAAGTGGATCATGCCGTAGACCGCCGGCCCGGCCGAGGTCGTCCAGATGAACAGCGCGCACCCGAGGAGCCAGGCGACGGTGCGCCCGACCGGCCACGAGTCGCCGCGCCGGTGGAGCTTCCGGACGGCGAGCAGGTACCAGCCGGCCCCGACGACCGCGAGTGCGAGCCACACCCAGTCGATGTGCCACTCGGTCAGGTAGGTCTGCACGGTCTGCGGCGGCGGGTACGGGAAGCCGATGAGCCCGGAGCGGGTGTCGTCGCCGGTCTCCGGGGTCTGCGGGATCGGCGGCTGCGAGCGGGAGACGGCGACCGAGACACCGATCGCGATCGCCATGAAGACGATCTCGGCGAGCGCGAACCGCACGAACAGCCGGCGGTCGAGCGGCGCGCGGAGGAGCCCGGGCACGAGCCGACGACGCTGGACGACGCCGGCGAGCCCGAGCAGCACGAGGATGGCGGCCTTGACGGTGATGAGCCACCCGTACGTCGTCGTGACCAGGTCGAGCGGTCCGGTCAGGCGGAGGGACGCGTTCACGATTCCCGAGAAGGCGACCGCGGCGAACGCCCACCCGGCGAGCGTCGAGTACCGCGACACCACGCGGCCCGTGGCGCCCTTGGTGCGCGTCCGCAGGGCCACGACGGCGACGAGGCCACCGGCCCAGACGCAGACGGCGACGAGGTGGACCGCGAGCGAGTTCACCGCGTTGGCGTGCTCGAGCGACCCGGCGGCGTGCCCGGAGAGCGCGAGCGGCAGCAGCGCGAACAACCCGGCGACCGTCGCGACCGCGAGCGTCGTCACGCGGGTGGCGAAGGCCGCGACGACGGTGGCGACGAGGATCGCCACGGCGGAGACCACGAGCGCCTGACCGATCTCGACCTGGAACGCGAAGAGCAGGAAGTTGCGGGCGAACACGGGGTTCGTCAGCGGCACGCCGAGGGTGTTCGCGCCCGTCAGCACGATGCCGACGACGGCGGCGAGGAACCAGACCGCTCCGGTCACGGCCGCCCAGCGCGCGGCGCGGTGCTGCACGCTCGACATCGCCCGGTGGTCCTTCTTCTGTGCCGGCAGCGCGAAGGCGGCGACGACGAGCAGCCCGATCGTCAGCGCTGCCATGGTGTCGTGCACCACGCGGGCGACGGGCAGCCCGTACTCGACGATGTCGCCGGCGGACACCAGCTGCTGGTTCGCGGTGAAGGCGCCGGTGAGCGTCATCCCGAGGATCGAGCACGCCACCGCCAACGGGACGGCGACGACGAGGACCGTCGCGACGGTGGACGTGCGCGCGGTGACGGGCGCCGATTCCGGCGCCGCGCCTCCTGGCTGGGTTTCGGGTGACGTGACGGTCATGACCGTCCAATGGTAGGCGTCGGGGCCTGGAGGCGCGGCGTGCGTCGCGCGCACCGGCTGCGGCCCGCCTCAGGCCACGCCGTCAGACGCGCCGCTCCCAGATGCCCTCGCTCCCGACACCGACGAACCCGACGGCCTCGTTGACGTCGAGCATCGGGCGGTTCTCCTCGGCGTTGAACGTGATGATCGACGGGTGCCCGGAGAAGTCCTGTTCGATGCGCTCGATGCCGGCCACCTTGAGGAGCCAGCCGAGCCGGTGCCCGCGGTGCTCCCGCAGCACGAGGGTGTCGCCCTGCATGACCGGCTGGTGGGCGGCGTCCGGCACCGCGAGCTGCGTGAAACCGGCCAGGGTGGTCGTCGGCAGGTGCTCGACCGCGACCGTGACCATCGTGCGGGGTGAGCGTTCCAGGTTCGCCTCGTGCTCCGTCAGACGCTCCCGGGTCCAGACGTCCTCCGGCTCCTCCATGTCACCCTCGGGGGCGTCGGTGCTCATCCGCGTCTCGAGGAGCGCGATGCCGTCGAGCCACTGCTCCGGCGTCGGCCCGGTCCAGGCGTGCACCCGGTACGCCGGTCCGGCGGCGGTCACCGCCCGGTCGTGGAGCTCGCGCACGACGGAGTGGTCGGCGGGCAGCGCGAGGCGGCTGATCCGGTTGACCTGCCCGAACCGCCAGCCGCGTCCGGTGAGGAACCGCGTGCCGGCCTCGTCCTCCGGCACGGCGCCGTGGCCGGTGGGCGGCACGAGGTACCCGGGGCCGGAGGCCGGGCCGACCTGGCTCGACACCGCGTACGTCTTCCACTGCGAGCGGCCGTCGGCGCGGGCGAGTCGTTCGAGGTGGTCGGCCAGCAGCGTGCCGATGCCGCGGCGCTGGTGCTCGGGTGCGACGGCGACCGCGAGCCAGCAGTTCGGGGTGCCCGCGGCCTGCTTCGTGTCGTAGGAGCCGGCGGCCACGACCTCCCCGCCGGCGTCCCGGACCACGAAGAGCCGGCTCGGTGCCGCGCTGTCGAGCAGGTACGGCAGCTGCTCCTCGGGGGTCCAGAGGATCTCGGGCAACCCGGTGACGGCGACCTCGGCGGCGTTCTGCACACGGACCCAGTCGCGGAAGGACTGCACCGTCGCGGGGTCGTCGCCCATCGTCACGGGCACGTCGATCTCGTGCACGGTGTACGCGGTCATGTCGTTCCTCCCGGCCGTGTGACGCCGCCCGACGCTGGGCAGCCTCGCAGCTTACCGGCGCCCGTGCGCCTGCCGCTAGGCTCGTCGCGTGCTGCTCTCCGACCGCGACATCACCGCCCAGCTCGCCGAGGGCCGGATCGGCCTCGATCCGTACGACGCCTCGCTCGTCCAGCCGTCGAGCATCGACGTCCGGCTCGACAAGTTCTTCCGGCTGTTCGACAACCACAAGTACCCGCACATCGACCCGGCGACGGACCAGCCCGACCTCACCCGGCTGGTGGAGACCGACCCGGACGAGGCGTTCGTGCTGCACCCGGGGGAGTTCGTCCTCGGCTCGACGTACGAGGTCGTGACACTCCCCGACGACATCGCGGCGCGGCTCGAGGGCAAGAGCTCGCTCGGTCGCCTCGGGCTCCTGACCCACTCGACGGCGGGCTTCATCGACCCGGGCTTCTCCGGCCACGTCACGCTCGAGCTCTCGAACGTGGCGACCTTGCCCATCAAGCTCTGGCCGGGCATGAAGATCGGTCAGCTCTGCTTCTTCCAGCTCTCGAGCCCGGCCGAGAAGCCCTACGGTTCGGCCGAGTACCAGTCGCGCTACCAGGGCCAGCGGGGGCCGACACCGTCCCGCTCGGCGCAGAACTTCCTGCGGACGGACGTCTCCCGCCGGTCCTGACGCCGGTCGACCGGACGACATTTCGCATTCTGTGTATCGTGGCGACATGTCCGTAGCCACCCCACGACCCGTGCTGCCAGTGTCGGCCGCCGGGCTCATCCGGGACGCCCGTCTCCGCGCCGAACTCACCCAGGTGCAGCTCGCGGAGCGCGCCGGCGTCACGCAGAGCGTCATCAGCACCTACGAGAACGGGCGTCGCGAGCCGTCCCTCGCCGCGCTGCAACGCCTCCTGCTCGCCGCCGGGTTCACCACCGAGATCGACCTGCACCCCGTCGAGGAGCCGCCCCCGCTCCGCGAGCGGGTGATGGCAGCGCGGCGTGACCTGGTCGCGATCGTCACGCGACTCGGCGGCCGGAACCCCCGGCTGTTCGGCAGTGTCGCCCGTGGCGACGACGGTCCGGCGAGCGACGTCGACCTCATGGTGGACCTCGAGGCGGGGCTCGGCATCTTCGCGCTCATGCGGATCCAGGACGAGGCCGAGCAGCTCCTCGGCGTCCGGGTCGACGTCGTGGACGCGGCCGGCATGGGCGGCGACGCCGTCCGCGACGCGGTGCCGCTGTGAGCCGCGACCTCGAGGACCGGCTCGAGGACGTCATCCACGCGTGCGGGGTCATCGGGCGGTACGTCGACGACGATGCGCTGCCGGAGGACGTCGTGTACGACGCGGTCCGGATGCGGCTGGTCGAGATCGGCGAGGCGGTGCGGATGCTCCCGAGCGCGGTGACGTCGACCGAACCCGGCATCCCGTGGTCGCGTGTCTCGCTCCTCGGCGAGCGGCTCACCCGGCGGTACTTCGACACCACGCCGGCCGTCGTGTTCGGGACGGCGCGGGTGGACGTGCCCTCGCTCTGCGCGGCGGTGCAGCGCCTGCGCGCCGCGCACACGGCGCGCGGTGACCGACGGAGCGCGACCGGGGCGGTGGATCGGACCGGCTGACGGACGCGGGATGCGAGTCGCCCGGAACCGTGCCTCCCGTCCGCACGAGGCGCGGCCGACGGACGTTCCCGGTCGTGGCGCTGACCGTCCTGGTTCGCGATCACCGGGTTCCGTGAACCGGAACGGTCACCGTCGCAGGAGAGAACGGCGCACCGCGAACGCGGGACGGCCCCGTCTCGCCGGAGCGAGACGGGGCCGTCGTCGTGCTGTGATCGGGGAGATCAGCCCTTCTTGGCGAGAGCCTCGAGGGTGTCGTTGCCCTTGTAGGCCTCGACCGCGTTCTCCTTGGTGACGAGGACCGGGGTCAGCTCGATCGCCGGGACCGTCTTGACGCCGTTGTAGTTGTTCGTCTTGTCGATCTTGGTGTCGGGCTTGTCACCCTTCGACAGCGTCGAGACGAGGTCGATGGCGGCCTGCGCCTCTTCGGTGGTGTTCTTGTAGATCGTCGAGTACTGCGTGCCCTGCATGATGAGCGGGATCGACGCGGTCTCGGAGTCCTGACCGGTGACGACGGGGTTCGGCTTGCCGGCGGCCTTCGTCGCGGTGAGGATGGCGCGGGCGAGCGTGTCGTTCGGCGACAGGACGCCGTCGAGCTTGGTGTCACCCGAGTAGTACTGCGAGAGCAGGTCGGTCATGCGCGACTGGGCGTTCTGCGCGAGCCAGCCCTTGGTCTGGACCTTCTGGAAGGTCTCCTGGCCGGACGTGACCTTGACGGTGCCGTCCTTGATCTTCGGCTCGAGCACGTTCATCGCACCGTTGAAGAACACGGTCGCGTTCGCGTCGTCCGCCGAACCGGCGAAGAGCTCGATGTTGTAGGGGCCGTCACCCTTCTCGGCCTTGAGGCCGTCGAGGAGTGCCTGCGCCTGCAGCTGGCCGACCTTGTAGTTGTTGAACGCCACGTAGTAGTCGACGTTCTTGGTGTTCAGGATGTTGCGGTCCCAGGCGATGACGGTGACGCCCTTCGCCTTGGCGGCCTTGACCTGCGAGCCGAGCTGCGAACCGTCGGCGGCGCCGATGATGACGACCTTCGCACCCTTGGTGACCATGCCCGAGATCTGCGACTGCTGGTCCGGGACGGGGTTGCCGGCGTTGGCGTACTGGATGTCGGCCTTGAAGCCGGCGTCCTCGATCGACTTCTCGAACGCGGCGCCCGCGAGCACCCAGTTCTGCGAGGTCTTGGCCGGCAGGGCGACACCGATCAGGTCACCCTTCTTGATCTCCGTGCTGGCGGAGTCCGAACCGGAGGTCCCGCGTGCGGAGCAGCCGCTGAGGGCGAGGCCCGCGACGAGGGCCAGGCCGATGCCGGCGATGAGCTTCTTGCGCATGAGATTGCTTTCTCTTCGTTGAGGGGTGGTGCTGTGGTGGTGGGGATTCGTGCGCCGGGCGGACTGAACCGCCCGGCGCCACGTTCTACTGGGTGTTGACCTTCTGCGGCTGGTCCTCGATGGACCGCGGCTGCTGGGCCTCGACCGTGTTCTGTTCGGTGTCCTTGCGCTGGAACTGGCGCATCATGCCGCCGATCAGCGACGGACGACCCTGGGACTTCGAGTAGACGTCGAAGGCGACCGCG
>NZ_BACZ01000403.1 GCF_000333375.1 Curtobacterium sp. B18 | reverse complement strand
CGCCTCCCGTCAGATCGTGACGCGCGTCAGGCGAGGGTGGCCGCGTCGATCACGAAGCGGTAGCGGACGTCCGAGGACAGGACCCGCTCGTAGGCCTCGTTGACCTGGTCGGCGCTGATGAGCTCGGTCTCCGGCAGGATGCCGTGCTCGGCGCAGAAGTCGAGCATCTCCTGGGTCTCGCGGATGCCGCCGATGGCCGAACCGGCCCAGCTGCGACGCGAGCCGATCAGGGCGAACGCGGGGACCTCGAGCGGCTCGGCCGGGGCACCGACGTTGACCATCGTGCCGTCGACCTTGAGGAGGCCGAGGTAGGCGCCCATCGGGATCTTCGCCGACACCGTGTTGATGATGAGGTCGAACGAGTTCGCGAGCTGCTCGAAGGTCTCCGGGTCCTTCGTCGCGTGGTGGGCCACGGCGCCGAAGCGGAGCGAGTCCTCCTGCTTGGAGGTGGTCTGCGACAGGACGGTGACCTCGGCGCCGAGTGCGGCGGCGATCTTCACGCCCATGTGGCCGAGCCCGCCGAGGCCGACGATCGCGACCTTCTTGCCGGGGCCGGCCTTCCAGTGGTGCAGCGGCGAGTACAGCGTGATGCCGGCACAGAGCAGCGGCGCGACCTTCTCGATGTCGAGCGACTCGGGGACGCGGAGCACGAAGTCCTCGTTCACGACGACGGCCTGCGAGTAGCCGCCCTGCGTGATCGAGCCGTCGGCGGGGTCGACCGAGGCGTAGGTGCCGATGTTGCCCTTGAGGCAGTACTGCTCCTCGCCCTTGACGCAGTTCTCGCACTCGCCGCAGGAGTTCACCATGCAGCCGACGCCGACGCGGTCGCCGACCTGGTGCTTCGTGACGTTCTCACCGACGGCCGACACGTGGCCGACGATCTCGTGGCCGACGACCTGCGGGTACTGGATCTGGCCCCACTCGCCACGGACGGTGTGGATGTCCGAGTGGCAGATGCCGGCGTAGGCGATGTCGATCTCGACGTCGTTCGGGCCGACGTCGCGACGGGTGATGGTGGTCTTGACGAGCGGCTCGGTGGCCGACGGTGCGGCGTACGCGTTGACGGTGCGCATGGTCTCCTCGTGGGTGGTGCGGTGCGGGCCGGGTCCGGTCCACGACCAGTCTCGTGGAGCGCGCCATCGCGTGGGGGGTCACGTTGGGGCACCCCTGTACGGAATGCCGGCGTGTCGCGTGCGG
>NZ_BACZ01000404.1 GCF_000333375.1 Curtobacterium sp. B18 | reverse complement strand
CGCGGCCGGGTTCGGGGTCAGCGACGGGCCACGGGGCCGGCGGCGCGTGAGCTGTCGCTCAGCGCGAGAGCTCGGCCGGGGAGGCTGGCTCGCACCGGGCGGGCCGGCACGAGCTTCAGACCGACGACGCAGCCGACGATGCCGGCGATGAACAGCAGGCGCAGCGCGGTCACGGGTTCGGCGCCGGTGGCCATGCCCCACAGGACGGTGAGCGCGGCGCCGGTCCCCGTCCAGACGGCGTACGCGGTGCTGATCGGGATGTGCTTGAGGACGTAGCCGAAGGCGCCGAGGCTCACCACGATGGTGACCGCGAAGACGATCGTCGGCCGGAGCTGGGTGAAGCCCTCGCTCTCGCCGAGAGCGGTCGCCCACACGGTCTCGAGCGTGGCGCTGACGAACAGGACGATCCACGCCACCTCAGCTCACCACCTTCAGGCCGACCACGCAGGCGACGAGGCCGAGGACGAGCGCGACCCGGGCGACC
The DNA here is from genome assembly GCF_000333375.1 of Curtobacterium sp. B18. Taxonomy (GTDB): domain Bacteria; phylum Actinomycetota; class Actinomycetes; order Actinomycetales; family Microbacteriaceae; genus Curtobacterium. The sequence goes on along the minus strand of NZ_BACZ01000404.1, from coordinate 3,848 downwards.
GACGCGGCCTCCTGTCGACGGAGGATCGCGACGACGACCGTCAGCGAGGCGCCGATGCCGACCCAGACCGCGTAGGCGGTGCCGACCGGGATCGCCGTCATCGCGAACGCCAGTCCGATCATGCTGAGCGCCATGCCGGCGACGAACACGATCGTCGGCACGGCCTTCCTGAAGCCGTTCGACGCGCCGAGCGCGGTGGCCCACACCGCCTCGAGCACGCCCGACAGGACGAGGACTGCCCACGCCATGACGGCCTCCCTTCGATCTCGTTCCGCAAGTCGCACGACTGTGCGACAACTGCCCCCACGGTAGCACGAACTCGCACGACTGTGCGAGTATTGCGGTGTGGCCAGGAGCATCGACCTCGACGGACGCCGTCGCACCGTGTCCGTGGCGGCGTTCCGGGTCCTCGCCCGGGACGGTCTCGGCGCCCTGAGCGTGCGGAACGTCGCGGCCGAGGCGGGGCTGCCGCCGAGCACCGTCCGCTACGTCTTCCCGACGCAGTCGAGCCTCCGCGAGCACACCATCACGCTGGTGTTCGACCGCACCCGGGAGCGCATCGCCGCGATCCCCGACGGCCTCCCCGCCCGCGAGCGTGCACGCCGGATCCTGCTCGAGCTGCTGCCCCTCGACGACGAGCGCGTGATCGAGCTCGAGGTCTACCTGGCCCTCGGGAACGCGGCCCTGACGGACGCCGGACTCCGACCCGCCCTCGACCGCGTCGTCGCCGAGATGGGTACGTGGAGCGCCGAGGTCCTCGACCTCGTGGAGGTACGGTCCGCCGACCGCGAGTACGAGGCCCGTCGGCTGCACGCGCTCATCGACGGGCTCGCGATGCACGTCGTGCGCCTGGCGCCGGGGGAGTCCGGCGAGTGGACGATCGCCGTGCTCGACCGGCACCTCGACACGATCGCGCAGGCCTGACGGACACCCTCCACGGAGCGCCGGTCGCCTATCCTTGCCCGGTGACGACGACCACGCCGCCGCAGCGCACGAGCGCCCGGGTGCTCACCGGCCCCGGGCTGGTGCTGCTCGCCGTCGTCCTGCTGCTCGGGATCCGGCTGCTCTCGCCGGCCGTCGGCACCGCGGGACTGCCGGACGTGGTGCAGGACTTCCTCACCCTGGCGATCAGCGTCGTCGTCGAGTCCCTGCCGTTCGTCGTGCTCGGCATCGTGCTGTCCATCGTGGTCGAGGTGTGGGTGCCCGTCGGCGCGCTCGAGCGGGTCCTGCCCCAGCGGCCGATCCCACGCCGGGCCGTGATCTCCCTGATCGGCATGCTGTTCCCGGTGTGCGAGTGCGGCAACGTCCCGCTCGCCCGCGGCCTCATGCTGCGCGGGTTCACCCCGGCCGAGGCGGTCACGTTCCTCGTCGCCGCCCCGATCCTCAACCCGCTCGTGATCATCAGCACCGCGCAGGCGTTCGGGTGGTCCGGCTGGATCCTGCCGGTGCGCATCGTGGGCGGCTTCGTGGTGGCGAACCTGGTCGGCTGGATCGTCGCCGCGCACCGCCGACCCGCCGAGCTCCTGCTGCCCGCGTTCGAGGTCCGCTGCCGTGCGGCGATCGGTGCCCCGCGGTCGCGGAACCGCTGGCGGGACAGCGCCGCCCAGTTCGGTGGCGAGACCGCCACGATGATGCCCGCGCTGTTCGTCGGCGCCGGGCTCGCCGCCGCGATCCAAGTCGCGGTGCCCCGGTCCACCCTGGTGGCGATCGGGGCGAACCCGGTCCTGTCCGTCGCCGCGATGATGCTGCTCGCGATGACGGTGTCGCTCTGCTCGAACGTCGACGCCTTCTTCGCCCTGTCCTTCGCGTCGACCTTCCTGCCCGGGTCCATCACCGCGTTCCTCATCATCGGGCCGATCATCGACGTCAAGATGATCGCCCTGCTCCGGACGACCTTCCGTGCGCGCTTCCTGGTGCTGCTCGCGGTCGTCTGCGTCCTGTTCGCCGCGACCGTCGGGTTGGTGATGAATGTCCTCGTCTGAGTCCCGACTGCCGTCGTACCTCGGCCTCGGGTCCGTCCTCGCGGTGGCGTCGTGCACCCTGTGGCTCGCCCTCGCCGGGCACCTCGACCTGTACATCAACCCGCGCTACGCGGTCTTCACCGTCGTGCTCGCGGCCGTCGCGGTCCCGGCCGCCGTCGCAGGTCTGGTCGTCGTGGCGCGGGGACACGGGCACGACCACGACCACGACGAGCACGAGCACGAGCCCCGGCAATCGGGTGCGGCCCGTCGCACGCGGGCCGTCCTCGGCGGCGCCGCGGCCCTCGTCACGATCGGGGTCACCGTCGCCATGCTGGTGCTCCCCCCGGCGACGCTGTCGGCACGCACCGCCCAGCAGCGGAGCGTGGACTCCGCGACGCTGTCGAACGCCACGGGCTCCGAGGCCGCGGTGTCGCTGCTCGGCAGCACCTCGGTCGACACGTCGGAGTACGGCGTGAAGGACTGGGCCGCACTCATCCGGCAGACCACGGACACCTCGTCGCTCGTCGGGAAGCGCGTGCGGCTCACCGGTTTCGTCGTGCCCGGCTCGGACGGCTCGTTCACGCTGACCCGGTCGTGATCAGCTGCTGCGCGGTGGACGCCCACCCCGTCGGGCTCGGGGTCGTCACGGACGGCACGGTGCCGGACGAGGGGCGGTGGGTGCGGGTGACCGGGGCGCTCGCCGCCAACCCCGACCAGTCGGCCGACGCCCGGATCGTCATCCGGGCCGCCAGCGTGCAGGCGATCCAGCAGCCCGAGGACCCGTATGAGTACTGAGCTGCGCAGCCGACCGCGGAACCGCTTCCGCCGTCGCCTCGTCGCGACCGTGCTGGTGTTCGTGCTCGTCGGCACCGCCGCGGCGGTCGTCGGATCGCAGCAGGGACCGCGCCTCCGTGACGTCTCGTACGACGCCGTCGGCCTGGTGTCCCGACCGGCGCAGCGCGTGATCCTCACCGCGAACCAGGCGGTCGAGCGGGTGTCCGCGAACGAGGTGACGGTGCGTCCGGCCGCGGCCCACACCGTGACATCGAGCGGCAACACCATCGCGGTCGAGTTCGCCGGCCCGCTCGCCTACGACCGCTCGTACGAGATCCGGGTCGCGGGCGTCCGCGCGCCCGGGCAGCGTGCCACCGCCGACCTGCGGGCCTCCGTCCGGACCGGCAGCACCGACGTGCTCGCGCTCGTCCCCGGCGGCGCCGGTACCCCGGACCGGATCGTCCGCCGCTCGCTGGACGCCGGCGGGGCGACCACCGTCTACCGGGCCGCCGGCATCTCGGAGTACGTGCGGCTCGGCCGGTCGCTGGTGGTGGTGACCGGCACCGACGCGGGGTCCGCCGTCGACATCGTGCCGCTCGCGGGCGGTGTGCAGGACGAGGACGCCCCGGTCGAGCACCTGACCCTGCCCACCGCCGAGGGACGGGTCACCGCGCTGCACGCCGCCGACGACGGGGCGTCGTTCGGGTTCGAGTACGCGGACACCTCGACCGGGCAGTCCCGGAACGTCGGCCTCTACGTCGTCGACATGACCGGCACGCACCTGCCGACGGCGATCGATGCCAGCGGGAAACCCAGGACGGGCGCGGTCCCGATGAGCGTCGGGCAGTGGGCGTACGTCCCGCGCACCGAGAGCGCCCTCGTCCGGACCGGTAGCGACGACCTCGTGCTCGTCGACATGAGCGGCCGGGCCGACCCCGTCCGACTGGGGAGCGCGACGTACCTGCACGGCTTCGTCGGCACCGGGACGACCGCCGTCGTGGAGACGGGCACGGGCATCGTCCGCCTCGACCTCACCGACGGGGACCGGACCGCGCTGCGGGCGCCCGCCGGCAGCACCGACGCCGCGTACCTCGGCCGGATCGCACAGCTGAC
>NZ_BACZ01000405.1 GCF_000333375.1 Curtobacterium sp. B18 | reverse complement strand
CGCCGGTCCGTGGCCGCTCCCGGTCCCGCGATCATCGGCGTCGGCGCGCTCCTGGTCGTGCTCGGCGTCCGGACCGACTGGCGGCTCACCGCAGCCGTCTGGACCGCGGCCACGGTGCTGACCCTCGCCCTCGTCGCGGTGGCACCCGGACGCTGGGAGCCGGCCGACGTCTGGGCCGCCACCTTCGTCGTCTCCGCGGGCAGCTCCCTGCTCCTCGCCGGCACGGCCGTGGCCGTCGGGCAGCGTCGGGCGGTCCGGGTCGAGCTCGCCGAGGCCCGTCGGCTTCTTCGTGCCTGGCACGTGTCTCCTTGATCGATGGTGCGCGTCGGCCCTGGACGACGAGCGCGTCCGGGTCGACCGGGGCACCGATGACCGGGGGCCGACAGGCACACCATACACATAGTGTTCGGGCTGGTCGTCCGCCGGACCGGCGACGGCGACTGCGCCCACGGCGAACGGTCCGCCGCCGACCAGGACGCGGACGCGGGCGGCGGCAGCGGCGGTCACGCAGGTGTCGAGCGTCGCCTCGTTCCGCGCTGCGACGCGTGCTGCGACCCCGCACGGTTCGCCGGGGACGAGCCCGACGACGGCCGCCGCGGCCGCGAGCGCCGAGGCGTCCGCGGCGGCCTGGGCGCGGACGGCGGCGACGCGGAGACCCGCCGCGGCGAGCGCTGCGGTCACCACGAGGAGCGTCACGCCGACGACCACCGCCACCACCACCGTCGCGGACCCGCGCTCGGTCACCGGCCGGCCTCGGCCGCGCACCCGGTGGCGCCGAGCGGGACGGCTGCGAACGGGCCCGTCGCTCCCCGTTCGGCCCGGACGCAGACCACGCCGTCGCCGCGGTGCACCGTGACGTCGGCTCCGGGCGCGAGCTGCGCGACCGCCGCCAGGCCGGCGTCGTCGTCACCGCGGCCGTACGCCCGTGCCGCGGTGGCCGCAGCGACCTCGAGACGACCGACGGCGTCCACGACGAGCACGGCCGCGACGAGCGAGGTCAGGACGAGCGCGACGACGGGGAGCACGACCGCGAACTCGACGCTCACCGAGCCGCGTTCCCCGTCCGGCCGACGGCGGTCAGAGGGAGAGCGCACCACGGACGAGTTCCGTGAGGAGGCTCTGGACCTCGCCGGAGCGCATCACCGCGACGAGCACGCCGGCGAACGCCACCGCCGCGAGGATCACGACGGCGTACTCGGCCGTGGCCGATCCGCGGTCGTCGTCGAGCCGTCGCCGGAGCCGGCTGCCGCGGGGCTGGTGGTCGTGCTGGTGCTGGGTGGTCGGTGTCTCGGTCATGGGGTCGTCCTTCCTGTTGCCGTGCTGTCAGCCTCGCTGCGTCCGGGGCTCGACACCGGGCCGGCCACCGGATCTGTGGAGGATCACCCCACGTCGACGACGGTGGAGGAGAGGACGCCCGCCACCACCGGTACGACCCCGACGAGGACGAAGGCGGGCAGGACGCACACGCCGAGCGGCAGGACGAGCCGGACCGCGAGACGCTCGGCAGCGGCGAGCCCCGCGGCTGCGGCGTCGTCACGGACGTCCTCGGCCGCGGCGCGGAGGAGCGTCGCCGCGGGCACCCCGGCGCGCTGGGCCAGCGCGAGGACGTCCCGGAGGTGGTCACCGTCCGACGCCCGCCACGGTCGGTCGGCGAACGCGGCCCGGACGGCCGCACCGCCCTCCGCCCACGAGCCGCCGCCGGACACGGCGACCGCCCAGGCGTCGAGCAGCACGCCCGGCAGGTGTCCGTCGGGGGTCGCGGCGCGGACCAGGCGTGCGCTCCAGGTCCGACCGAGCCCGACGAGCACCGCGGCGAGGAGCAGGCAGGTCCACCCGATCGGGGACGCGACGAGCACCCGGACGGCGCCGGACCCCCACGTCGACCCGAGGACGAGGCCGAGCAGGGGCAGCGCGAGCACGACCCGGGCGCTCGCGCGCGGCCCGGCGAGGGCGACGAGGACGGCACGGTCGGACGCCGCCGAGCGCCGGAGGGCCGCGGCGAGCGCGCGGACGGTGCCCGCCGACGGAGCGCCGGTCCGTTCGGCGACGCGGAGGACGGCGGCGACGTCCTCCCACCCGGGACCGCCGTCGTCGGGGAACCCGCCCACCAGCGCCCACGCGCGGGCCGGCGGGACCCCCGCGGCGACGAGGGTGGCGACGCGGTCGAGGGTCCTGGCCGCGGCGGCGCCGTCGGCTCGCTCGCCGCGGCTACCCGACCGCGCGGCGGCCCACCGGCGGACCGTCACCGGCCCGCGGCTCACCGTGACCGATCCACGGGACGCACCACGAGCCTCCCGTCCGGACCGATCCGGACCGCCCCGACGGCCGCGAGCCGACGCTGCCCGCCGTGGCGCTCGACGTGGAGCACCAGGTCGAGCGCGCTCACCGCCTGCCGAGCGAGCGCTTCCGGCCCGAGCCCGGCCAGCGTGCCGAGCGCCTCGAGCCGTGCCGCGACGTCGGCGATCCCGTTGGCGTGCACCGTCCCCGCTCCCCCGTCGTGACCGGTGTTCAGCGCGGAGAGGAGCTCGCGGACCTCGGCACCCCGGCACTCCCCGACGACGATCCGGTCGGGACGCATGCGCAGTGCCTCGCGGACGAGCCGGTCGAGCCCGAGGGCGCCGGCCCCCTCGGCGTTCGCCTGTCTGGCCTCGAGCGCGACGACGTGCGGGTGGTCGATCCGGAGTTCGGCGACGTCCTCGACGGTGACGATCCGCTCGTCGGGCGGGACGGCCGAGAGCATCGCCGCGAGCAGGGTCGTCTTGCCGCTCCCCGTCGCCCCGGTCACGAGCACGTTGCGGCGCTCGTCGACCGCACGCTCGACGACCGACCGCGGGATCCGTCGGAAGGCCCCGAGCGCCTCGAGCGACGCGAGGGTCGGTCGGTCGGCTGCGGGCAGTCGGATCGAGATCGCGGTGCCGGTCACCGAGACGGGCGCGAGCACGACGTGCACCCGGATCCCGTCGCCGTGGCGGACGTCGACGCACGGCGTGGTCTCGTCGACGTGCCGTCCGCCGCGTGCCACGAGCTCGGTCGCGAGTTCCCGGACGCGCGCCTCGGGCAGGACCGGTCCGGCCCGTCCGAGTCCGGTGCCACGGTCGACCCAGGTCCCGCGACCGCCGACGACGAGGACGTCGGTGACGCCGGCGTCGTCGACGAGGGCGGCGAGCTCCTCGAACTCGGCCGCGAGGACGTCGCGGCGTCGACGCGGTCGTGTGGTGCCGGGCAGGAACGGGGGGTCGGCACGGTGTCGGTGCATGCGACCAGACAGTAGGGAGCAGCACCCGTCGGGTCCGCGTCCACCATCCCCGCTGTGGAGGATTGCGCGGGTGACGAGCAACGGACCGATTTGTCCCCCGGTACGCAAACCCGTACCCCAGTCGGCGTCCCGACGGACCGTCGACCGTCGAACGGCCCGGGATCGCTCCCAGCCTGCCCGGTGCGACGGAGCGGCCGCCCCACGGAGCCGGATCGGATCGATGCAAGAGCATGGACAGGTCTGTCCACTCTTCGGCGTCCCCGTGCGGATCGACGTCGAGTGCGTGCCGGCGGACGAAGCGTCCGGCGAACGAACTCGCCCGGAAACGAGAAGAGGCGGCACCGGTTGGGGGGAACAGGTGCCGCCTGGACATCGGTGGATTGGGGGGAATCCGAACCGTTGCCGCCGGAAACGAGTCCAGCGGGATCTACTGTACCCCATGATCGGCCGCCAGGAGCAACCCTCGGGACGACTTCCGGGCGTGCCGCCTGCACGCCGTGAGCGAACACGTCACCGCCCGGCTCGACACGACCGGCCACGGGACCACGCACGAGGACCCCGTCCCGTCCCTTTCTGCCCCGCGGAACCGCGCCGGGACGGACCGCTCACCGGGGCCCTGGACGCGGGGTAGTCTCCGACTGCACCCCTGCCGCAACGACGCGAAAGGACCTCGATGTCCGCTCCGACCCAGACCGACCCCCGCCACGACGGAGCCAACGGCGACGGCCCCGACGCCGGTGACCACGGCACGTTCCCCCCGTCGCCGGAGTTCGTCGCCGACGCCGTCGCGCACGAGGACCTGCACGAGGCAGCCGCGGCCGACCGCGAAGCGTTCTGGGCCGACCAGGCACGGGGGCTCCTCGACTGGCGCACGCCGTTAACCCAGACCCTCGACTGGTCCGGCGCGCCGTTCGCGAAGTGGTTCGCCGACGGCACGCTCAACGTCGCCGAGAACTGCCTCGACCGGCACGTCCGCGCCGGCCACGGGGACCGGGTCGCCATCCACTTCGAGGGCGCACCCGGCGACACCCGTCGGATCACCTACGCGGAGCTCACCGCCGAGGTGCAGCGCGCCGCCAACATGCTCACCGACCTGGGCGTCGGGCAGGGCGACCGGGTCGTCGTCTACCTCCCGCTCATCCCCGAGGCCGTCGTCACGATGCTCGCCGTCGCCCGCATCGGTGCGGTCCACTCGGTGGTGTTCGGCGGGTTCAGCGCCGAGAGCCTCCGTGCCCGCATCGAGGACGCCGGGGCGAAGCTCGTCGTCACGGCGGACGGCGGCTGGCGCCGTGGTGCGGTCTCACCGCTCAAGCCCGCCGTCGACGAAGCACTCGAGGGCGAGGGCACCGACAGCGTGGAGCACGTCCTCGTCGTCAAGCGCGGCGGCAACGACATCGCCTGGAACGACCGTGACCTGTGGTGGCACGACGAGGTCGCGAAGGCCGCTCCGGAGCACACCGCCGAGGCGTTCCCGGCCGAGACGCCCCTCTTCATCCTGTACACCTCGGGCACGACCGGGAAGCCCAAGGGCATCGTGCACACCTCCGGCGGGTACCTCACCCAGGCCGCGTACACGCACAAGAACGTGTTCGACATGCACCCCGAGAAGGACGTCTACTGGTGCACGGCCGACATCGGATGGATCACCGGGCACTCCTACGTCGTCTACGGCCCCCTCGCGAACGGTGTCACGCAGGTCCTCTACGAGGGCACGCCCGACGAGCCGAAGCCGGGCCGCTGGTGGGACCTCGTCGACTCCTACGGCGTGACGGTCCTCTACACGGCGCCGACGGCGGTGCGCGCGGCGATGAAGGCCGGCCGCCAGGTCCCCGAGGCCCGCAGCCTCGAGACGCTCCGACTGCTCGGCAGCGTCGGCGAGCCGATCAACCCCGAGGCGTGGCAGTGGTACCGCCAGGTCATCGGCCACGACCGCACGCCCATCGTCGACACGTGGTGGCAGACCGAGACGGGGGCGATCATGATCTCCGCCCTGCCCGGCGTCACGAAGCTCAAGCCCGGTGCTGCCCAGACGCCGCTGCCCGGCATCGTCGCCGAGATCGTCGACGACGACGGCAACCGCGCCGACCCGGGCGAGAGCGGCTACCTCACCATCACCGAGCCGTGGCCGTCGATGGCGCGCGGCATCTGGGGCGACCCGGACCGCTTCGTCGAGACGTACTGGTCGCGGTTCCCCGGCCGCTACTTCGCCGGCGACGGCGCTCGGCTCGACGGCCAGGGCGACATCTGGATCCAGGGACGCGTCGACGACGTGATGAACGTCTCCGGCCACCGGCTGTCCACGGCCGAGATCGAGTCCGCCCTGGTCGGCCACGAGGGCGTCGCCGAGGCGGCCGTCGTCGGTGCCGCCGACGAGACCACCGGGCAGGCCGTCGTCGCCTACGTCATCCTCACCGCCGAGGCAGCGGCCGACGTCGACCGCGACGCCGCCGCGAAGGAGCTCCGCGACTGGGTCGGCAAGCGGATCGGTGCGATCGCGAAGCCGCGTCAGGTCGTCATCGTCCCCGAACTGCCGAAGACACGGTCCGGCAAGATCATGCGCCGCCTGCTGCGCGACGCGGCCGAGGGTCGCCGCATCGGCGACACGACGACCCTCGCCGACCCGACGATCATGGCGACCATCGCGGAACTCATCTAGCGGGAACGACGCGAGCCGCGCCTCCAGGCTGGTCTGCCAGGAGGCGCGGCTCGCGTCCGTCGTGGTGCCGACGGTCCGTCAGGACGTCAGTTCCACCACCAGTTCGACCTCGACCGGCGCGTCCAGCGGGAGGACCGCGACGCCCACCGCGCTCCGCGCGTGCACGCCGGCGTCACCGAACACGTCGCCGACGAGGGTCGATGCGCCGTTCGCGACGCCCGGCTGCCCGGTGAAGGACGGATCGGACGCGACGAACACCGTGACCTTCACGACACGGGCGACCCGGTCGAGCGAGCCGGCGACCGACTCGACGGCGGCGAGGGCGTTGAGCGCGGCGACGCGCGCCTGGGCGGTCGCGGTCTCGGCGTCCACCGTCGCACCGACCTTGCCGGTCACCGGCAGCGCGCCGTCCACGAAGGGCAGCTGCCCCGCGGTGTAGACGTGGTCACCGCTGACGACCGCGGGGACGTAGGCGGCCACGGGCGCCGCGACGGCGGGGAGCGTCAGGCCGAGCTCGGCGAGCCGGTCCGCGACGCTCACGCGTCCGCCTTCGGGCGCTTCAGGTACGCGACGAGGCCGCCTTCGGGGCCGGTGACGACCTGGACGAGTTCCCACCCCTCGTCGCCGAAGTTGTTCAGGATGGCGGTGGTGTTGTGGATGATCAACGGGGTCGTGAGGTATTCCCAGCGAGTCATGGAGATCCTTGCCAGCCTTTCAGTCGGCGGTGTCGTTTAGGCTGCATCCTATGTCTGCCCAGAAGACGTCTGCCTCGCGGACCAAGCCCGTCTCAGCAGTCGGCGCCTTCGTCGGATTCGTCGGTTTCAGCGTGCTCGCCGGTCTGCTCGTCACGATCGGCGTCACCCCGGCCATCGCGGTCGCCGGTGTCACGACGACGTCGACGATCGGCGTGTTCGAGTCCCTGCCGGAGTACATCGAGATCGGTGACCTCCCGCAGCGCAACGAGCTGTACGCGTACCAGGGCGGCAAGAGCGTGCACTTCGCGACGGTCTACGACCAGAACCGTCAGGAGCTGCAGTTCGACCAGATCAGCGACCAGCTGAAGAACGCGGCCATCGACGGCGAGGACAAGCGCTTCTACGAGCACGGCGGCGTCGACATGACCTCGCTCGTCCGCGCGGGCGTGGGCTCCCTCGCCGGCGGCCTCGGCGAGTCGGGCGGTGGGTCGACGCTGACCATGCAGCTCGTCCGCAACATCAAGATGAACCAGGCGCTCGAGCTCACCACGCCGGAAGAGCGTCTGAAGGCCTACAACGACGCCGTCGAGCAGACCATCCCTCGCAAGCTCGAGGAGATGAAGCTCGCGATCGGCCTCGCGAAGAAGTACACCCACAAGGAGATCCTCACCGGGTACCTCAACATCGCGTACTTCGGCGACCAGACCTACGGCGTGCAGGCCGCGGCGCAGCACTACTACAACAAGAGCGCGACCGACCTCACCCCGGCCGAGGCCGCCTCGATCCTCGCGATCGTGCAGTCCCCGAACACGCGCAACCTGTCGAACCCGAAGTACTACGACGCCAACGTCGCGCGCCGCAACGTCATCCTCAAGTCGATGTACGCGCAGAAGCACCTGACGAAGGCCGAGTACGACGAGGCCGTCAAGTCGAACCCGAAGGACTACGTCCACCTGACGCAGCCGTCCCAGGGCTGCAAGGCCTCGGTCGGCGACGGCTCGCAGTTCTTCTGCGACTACGCGGTCCAGGTCGTCAAGGAGATGTCGCAGCTGGGAGCCACCCAGAAGGAACGCGACACCGCGTGGCGCAACGGCGGCTACAAGATCCAGA
>NZ_BACZ01000406.1 GCF_000333375.1 Curtobacterium sp. B18 | reverse complement strand
CGGGTGCCGTGGTGACCCACGACGTCCCGGACCACGCACTCGTCGCCGGTGTGCCGGCCCGCCGCATCGGCTGGGTCGGACGCACCGGTGCCCGACTCGTCGCCTCCGCAGGCGACGCACTGACCTGCCCCGCAACGGGCGACCGCTTCCGGCTCTCCGCAGCCGGCGACCAGATCGAGGTGTCCCGATGACCCCCGTGCAGACCACCGCACCGCTCCGCACCACCCCCGCCCTCATCCCCGCGGCCAAGCCGCTCATCGGTCAGGACGAACGTCGCGCCGTCGATGCCGTCCTCGCCTCGGGCGGACTCGCCCAGGGTCCCGAGGTCGCCGCGTTCGAGCGCGAGTTCGGCCAGGTGCTCGTCGAAGGACGCTCCGTCGTCGCCGTCAACAGCGGCACCGCGGCGCTGCACCTCGCGCTCGTCGCCCTCGGCATCGGTCCCGGCGACGAGGTGATCGTCCCCTCGTTCACCTTCGCGGCCACCGCCAACGCGGTCCGGCTCGTCGGTGCCACCCCGGTCTTCGTCGACATCGACCCGGTCTCCTACTGCGTCGACCCCGCCGCCGTCCGCCGCGCGGTCACGCCCGCCACCCGTGCCCTCATGCCGGTGCACCTCTACGGACACCCGGCCGACATGACGGCCCTGGCCGCGATCGCCGCCGAGCACGACCTGCTCGTGGTCGAGGACGCGGCCCAGGCCCACGGCGCCCGCTGGGCCGGCCGGCGGGTCGGCAGCACGTCCGACGCCAGCGCCTTCAGCCTCTACCCGACGAAGAACATGACGGCGGGCGAGGGCGGCATGGTGTCCACGACCTCGCCCGAGGTCGACCGCACGCTGCGACTCCTCCGCAACCAGGGCATGGAGCAGCGCTACGCGAACGAGGTCGTCGGCTTCAACGCCCGGATGTCCGACATCCACGCCGCCATCGGCCGCGTCCAGCTCGGCAAGGTGCTCAGCTGGACGGCGCAGCGCCAGGCCAACGCGGCCTACCTCGCCCGTGAACTCCGCGGCGTGGTCGTGCCGACGGTGCACCCCGACGCCGAGCACGTCTTCCACCAGTTCGTCGTCCGTGTCCCCGATGACCGCGACGGCCTGGGCGAGGCGCTCCGCTCGGAGTTCGGCGTCGGCACCGGCGTGTACTACCCGACCCCGGGTCACGCCTGCCCTCTTTCGNCTCGAGCTCGACTGCCCGAGACGAGCGCGCTGCC
>NZ_BACZ01000407.1 GCF_000333375.1 Curtobacterium sp. B18 | reverse complement strand
CGTTCTGGGACACGGTGGCGGTCATGACGGTCTCCTTGTCATGCGAGGTTGGAGGACGCATGCCTCCCCGCCGGGACGCAGGATTGCATCCGGAGAGAAAGCCACGACGGGTGAATGGGGGGCTAGAGGCGGAAGCGTCTCGGCAGGAGGGTCGAAGGGCCCGAAGTACCAGCGCGCCATGTTCTGGATCGTGCTCGTCCTCTGGGCGATCGCCATCGCCGGCTTCCTGCCGCGCCAGCTCATGAACCTCGTCGCGGACTTCAACTAGGGGGCATCCGGATGACCACGCAGACCATCGAGCCCCCGCGCTCCGCAGCAGCAGCCCGTCGCACCACCAACTGGGAGAAGT
>NZ_BACZ01000408.1 GCF_000333375.1 Curtobacterium sp. B18 | reverse complement strand
CCAGGACTCGCTCGCCAACTTCCACCCGGCCCAGTGGAAGTGGTCGAAGTAACCAACTGACACCCCCTGGAGGCGCGGTACGGGTCCGACCCGCACCGCGCCTCCCGGGGCCCACCGCACCATCCCAGACGACGGAAGCCGCATGACCACAGCTCTCTACCTCACCAGGCGCGTCCTGCAGGCGCTCGCGGTGATCCTCATCGTCACGATCGTCGTGTTCTGCCTGCTGCACGCCCTGCCGGGCGGCCCGGCCCGCGGCGTCCTCGGCGTCTCCGCGACGCCCGCGCAGATCGCCGCGTTCAACCAGGCGCAGGGGCTCGACCAGCCGCTGCCCGTGCAGTACCTCCGGTTCCTCGGCCGCCTGCTCACCGGCGACCTCGGTACCTCGTACACGCTCAACGAGGCGGTGTCGCAGCTCATCGCCGAGCGGTTGCCCAAGACCCTCGTCCTCACCGGGATGTCCGCGGTGCTCGGCATCGTGCTCGCGATCCCGGTCGGCATGTGGCAGGCGGTCCGGCGCAACGGCGCGGTCGACTACGCGGCCACGGCCCTGGCGTTCGTGTTCTACTCGACGCCCGCGTTCTTCCTCGGGCTCGTCCTCATCATCGTCTTCAGCCAGCAGCTGCCGTGGCTGCCGTCCCAGGCGCCGAGCGGCAACACCCTCGCCGAGGTCTTCCAGGACCCGGCGGGGCTCGTGCTCCCCGTCGTCACCGGGGCCCTCGCGATGATCGCCGTGTTCAGCCGGTACATGCGGGCCTCGACGCTCGAGAACCTGCAGGAGGACTACGTCCGCACCGCCCGCGCCGGCGGTGCCTCGACTGCGGCGATCCTGCGCCGGCACGTGTTCCGGAACTCGCTCACCCCGGTGG
>NZ_BACZ01000409.1 GCF_000333375.1 Curtobacterium sp. B18 | reverse complement strand
GACGCGGCGGCGGCGAGCGTGTGCGGAAAGATCTGCATGCGAAGGGGCCCACTGGGTCGGTCCGGGCCGTCCACGAGTGTATGAGGCCAGACCATGAACGCTCCCGTGCGCGCGGACGTTGTGGAGAACTCGGGCCTTCGATCTGGGAGGATGAGGACCGTCATGCAGTCCGTTGCCCAGGCCGTCGAGCGACTCGACGCACTCGCCGCCACCGAGCCCGTCGCCCTCCTCGCTCGGGCCTTCGCCGACGCCGGACACGAACTGGCGCTCGTCGGGGGACCCGTCCGCGACGCCTTCCTCGGTCGTGCCGTCACCGACCTCGACTTCACCACCGACGCCCGCCCGGACGACATCCTGCGGATCGTCGAGCCGATCGCGAACAAGACCTGGGACGTCGGTCGGCAGTTCGGGACCATCGCCGCGCGGGTGGCTGGTGAGCAGGTCGAGATCACCACGTACCGCAGCGACGTCTACGACGGCGAGACCCGCAAGCCCGAGGTCGCGTTCGGTGACACCATCGAGGACGACCTGCTCCGCCGGGACTTCACCGTCAACGCGATGGCGCTCCGCCTGCCCGCCCGGGAGCTCGTCGACGTGCACGGCGGCGTCGAGGACCTGCTCGCCGGACGGCTGCACACGCCGCAGGCCGCGCGGGTGTCCTTCCGCGACGACCCGCTGCGGATGATGCGCGCGGCCCGGTTCACGGCACAGCTCGGCTTCACCGTCTCGGACGAGGTGCGTGAGGCCATGACGGACCTGGCCGGGTCGATCGACATCGTGTCCGCCGAACGCGTCCGTGACGAGCTGGTGAAGCTGCTGGGCACCGACGCGCCGGTCGACGGCATCCGACTCCTCGTCGACACGGGTCTGGCCGAGCGGTTCCTGCCGGAGCTCCCCGCGATGCGGCTCGAGATCGACGAGCACCACCACCACAAGGACGTCTACGAGCACTCGCTGACCGTGCTCGAGCAGGCCATCGGGTACGAGGCCGAGCGGCACGCGGGCGAGGCGCCGGACACCGTGCTCCGGCTCGCCGCCCTGCTGCACGACATCGGGAAGCCGGCGACTCGCAAGCTCGAGCCCGGCGGCGCCGTGAGCTTCCACCACCACGACCTGGTCGGCTCGAAGCTCGCGAAGAAGCGGCTCCGTGCCCTGCGGTTCGACAACGACACCATCGCCGCCGTGTCGCGCCTGATCGAGCTGCACCTGCGGTTCTTCGGCTACACCGAGGGTGCCTGGACCGACTCCGCCGTCCGACGCTACGTCCGGGACGCGGGCGACCAGCTCGAGCGGCTGCACGAGCTGACGCGCTCCGACGTGACCACCCGGAACCGCCGGAAGGCCGACCGGCTCGCCTTCGCGTACGACGACCTCGAGGACCGCATCGCGGAACTCTCCGAGCAGGAGAAGCTCGACTCGATCCGACCAGACCTCTCCGGCGACGACATCATGCGCATCCTCGACATCCCGCCGGGCCGTGCCGTCGGCGAGGCCTACCGCTTCCTCCTCGAGGTACGGATGGACGAGGGGCCCCTCGGTCCCGACGACGCCGAGGCGCGCCTGCGCGACTGGTGGGCCGCCCGCGACGCGACCGCCTGACGGGCGCGAGCGGTTCTCCACAGGCGGTGGCGCGCCTCCAGGCCGTCCGCTAAGCTTGCCGGGTTGTCCGCGCACGCACTCTGCGCTGCCGGGCACATGCATCAACCCTCCTGCCCCGAGAACTGCTCGGGGCCGCTGAGACCAGAGGAGGTGGGTTCCGCATGCACCAGTACGAACTGATGGCGATCCTCGACCCCGAGATCGACGAGCGCACCGTCGCTCCCAGCCTGGACAAGTTCCTCGCTGTGATCCGCAACGACGGTGGCACCGTCGACAACGTGGACGTCTGGGGCCGTCGTCGTCTCGCCTACGAGATCGCGAAGAAGTCCGAGGGCATCTACGCCGTCGTGGACTTCACGTCCACCCCCGAGGCCGCCAAGGAGCTGGACCGTCAGCTCGGTCTCTCCGAGGCCGTGCTCCGCACGAAGGTCCTCCGCGCTGAAGAGGGCATCGCGCAGGTCGCCGCCCAGAAGCAGCGCGACGAGGCCCGCGCGGCCCGCAAGGCCGCCAACGCGACCGCGAGCGCCGAGTAACCCGTGGCCGGCGAAACCGTCATCACGGTGGTGGGCAACCTCACCGCGGACCCGGAGCTGCGCTACACGCAGAACGGGCTCGCCGTGGCGAACTTCACCATCGCGTCGACTCCTCGCACGTTCGACCGTCAGGCGAACGAGTGGAAGGACGGCGACGCGCTGTTCCTCCGTGCGAGTGTCTGGCGCGAGTTCGCCGAGCACGTGGCGGGCTCGCTGACGAAGGGCTCGCGCGTCATCGCGCAGGGTCGCCTCCGTCAGCGCTCGTACCAGGACCGTGAAGGCCAGCAGCGCACGAGCATCGAGCTCGAGGTCGACGAGATCGGCCCCTCGCTCCGATACGCGACCGCGCAGATCACCCGTGCTGCGGGTGGCTCCGGCGGCGGTCGTGGCCAGGTCGGTGGCGGCAACGCCCCGGCGGGCAACGGCGGCAACGGCGGCGGCTGGAACAACGGTGGCGGTCAGTCGGACGCACCCTGGTCCCCCCAGGGCGGCCAGCAGGGTGGCAACGCACAGTCGAACGACGTGTGGAGCACCCCGGGCGGCACGTACGACGACGAGACCCCGTTCTGATCCTCCGCGGTTCAACGGACACAACTTCCACTTCTTAAGGACAAACAATGGCTGGAAAGAGCACCGGCGACCGCCGGAAGCCTCGCGGTAAGGGCGGCAAGAACGCCGCTCCCGCGAAGTCGATCAAGGTCGGCGTCATCGACTACAAGGACGTCGCGACCCTTCGCAAGTTCATCTCGGAGCGTGGCAAGATCCGCGCCCGTCGCATCACCGGCGTCTCCGTCCAGGAGCAGCGCCTCATCGCCCGTGCCGTGAAGAACGCCCGTGAGATGGCGCTCCTCCCCTACGCCGGCTCCGGCCGCTGATCGGAGGTCGACACATGTCGAAGCTCATCCTCACCCACGAGGTCTCCGGCCTCGGTTCCGCCGGTGACGTCGTCGACGTCAAGAACGGCTACGCCCGCAACTACCTCATCCCCCAGGGCTTCGCTGTCGCGTGGTCCAAGGGCGGCGAGAAGCAGGTGGAGTCGATCCGGGCCGCGCGTACCGCGCGCGAGCTCGCCACCATCGAAGAGGCCCAGGACCTCAAGATGAAGCTCGAGAACGCGACCATCAAGCTGACCGTCAAGGCCGGCAAGGACGGTCGTCTGTTCGGCTCCGTCCGTCCGGGCGACGTCGCTGACGCCGTCCAGGCGCAGGGCGTCGGCTCGCTCGACAAGCGCAAGGTCGAGGTCCCCGCGACCATCAAGACCATCGGTGACCACGAGGCCACCGTGCGTCTGCGCGAGGACATCACTGCCGTGATCTCGCTCCAGGTCGTCGCCGCCAAGTAACACTGGCTGCGGTCTTCCGCTCAGGACGGGCGGGTCTCCTCCGGGAGGCCCGCCCGTTGTCAT
>NZ_BACZ01000410.1 GCF_000333375.1 Curtobacterium sp. B18 | reverse complement strand
CCCCTGGGCAGCCGGGGGCATCGACGACGTCCGGGCACGACGTCGCCCCTACGACGTCAACCGGTTCGGGTTCGTGCTCGCACCGACCCAGCCGCAGCCGCAGCCCACGGGTGGTCCCACCCGCCCGGTCCTGCTCTCCCAGCGCACTCGAAAGGCGTGACAGTCCCCATGGACCTCGGATTCATCGGAACGATCCTCTGGCCGCTCAAGTGGGTGGTCTCGGCCATCCTCGTGGGCTTCCACTGGATCTTCGAGAGCATCGGCATGGACCCCGGAGCGGGCATCACCTGGGTGCTCTCCATCATCTTCCTGACCTTCGTGGTGCGTGCCGCGCTCATCCCGATCTTCGTGCGGCAGATCAAGTCGCAGCGACGCATGCTCGAGGTGGCGCCGCAGCTGAAGAAGATCCAGGAGAAGTACAAGGGCAAGAAGGACCAGTTCTCGCGTGAGGCAATGAGCCGCGAGACCATGGCCCTCTACAAGGAGACCGGGACGAACCCGCTGAGCTCCTGCCTGCCGCTGCTCATCCAGATGCCGATCTTCTTCTCGCTGTACTCGGTGCTGCACGAGGCGCAGATCAACAAGACCGGCATCGGCCTGCTGACGAACGACCTCGCCGCGTCGTTCGGCAACGCATCGCTCTTCGGTGCCCCCCTGCACGAGACGTTCACGAACGCCTCCGGCTGGGAGGTCCGGGTCATCGCCGGCTTCATGATCGTCGTGATGACCGCGTCGCAGTTCATCACCCAGCTGCAGCTCGTCGCGAAGAACATGTCCCCGGAGACCAAGGAGTCTCCGATGTACCGCCAGCAGAAGATGATGCTGTACATCCTCCCGCTGGTGTTCGTCATCTCCGGTCTGTCGTTCCCCCTCGGCGTCATGTTCTACTGGCTCGCCTCGAACGTCTGGACGATGGCGCAGCAGTACTTCGTCATCCGCAGCATGCCGACGCCCGGCTCCGAGGCAGCACTCGCCCGTGAGGCCCGCCTCGCGAAGAAGGCGCAGCGCCGCGGTGCGGCCACGCCCGTCCTCGCCGAGGCCGGCGCGGGTGCCGGTGCCGCCGAGATCGAGGCCGTCCGCGTGACGACCCAGCGCCAGCAGCCGGTCGGGAAGAACCGTGCCAAGAAGAACGGGAAGAAGTAAGTGACCGAGCAGGACACCGCGGCCGCCGTGGACACCACCGTCGACACCGCGACCGTCGATGACGACGCCCGCGACGAGGCCGACATCGCGGCGGACTACATCGAGGAACTCCTCGACATCTGCGACCTCGACGGCGACATCGAGATCGAGGAGCGCGCGGGTCGTGTGTACCTCTCGGTCACGGACGAGGGCGACGCGCTCCGCGTGCTGTCGAAGCCGGACACGGTGTCGGCGCTGCAGGAGCTGACCCGGATCGCGGTGCAGGCCGAGACCGGTGAGTTCAGCCGTCTGATCCTGGACGTCGGAGGCTCGCGTGACGCTCGTGCGTCGGAGCTGCAGCGGCTCGTCGACACCGCCATCGAGCGCATCGAGGCGGGGTCGAGCTCGGCCGCGCTCCCCGCGATGTCGTCGTACGAGCGCAAGCTGGTCCACGACCTCGTCGCCGAGAAGGGCTTCCACTCGGAGTCCGAGGGTGAGGGTCGGGACCGCCACACGGTCGTCACCCGATGACGGACACCGCACCGCCCGTGCTCGAGGCGGAGCCGGCGGCTGCGGCGACCCTGTTCGGTGACCGCATCGACCTCGCCCGGTCGTTCACCGGTGAGCTCGCTCGACGCGGCGAAGAGCTCGGCCTCATCGGCCCGCTCGAGCTACCCCGCCTCTGGACTCGACACATCCTCAATTCTGCGGTCCTCGCGCCGCTCCTGGAGGAACGGGGCCGGGTTGCGGACGTCGGCTCCGGCGCGGGACTCCCCGGCCTGGTACTGGCGATCGCTCGCCCGGACGTGCACCTCACGCTCATCGAGCCGATGGAGCGCCGGGTGGAC
This sequence comes from Curtobacterium sp. B18, assembly GCF_000333375.1. GTDB lineage: Bacteria > Actinomycetota > Actinomycetes > Actinomycetales > Microbacteriaceae > Curtobacterium. Next base: position 11,158 of record NZ_BACZ01000410.1, on the reverse strand, counting down.
TGGCTCACGACGGAAGCCGGACGCCTCGGGCTCGACAACGTGGAGGTCGTCCGTGCTCGCGCCGAGGACGTCGCGGACGAGATCGTCGTCGACCAGGTCACCGCGCGCGCGGTGAGTGCACTGTCCAAGCTCATTCCACTGACGGTCCCGCTGGTCCGGTCCGGTGGTCAGCTCATCCTCATGAAGGGTGCCCGCGTCGAGGACGAGATGGAGAAGGCCCGCAAGGTCATCCTCCGGAAGCGTCTGACCGATGTCGAGGTGCTCGAGCTCGGAGTCGGTGTGGTCGAGGAGACCACACGCGTCTTCCGGGCTACAGTTGACTGACGCTGCGGCTCGGGCCGGTTCCACCGGCCGCCAGTGGCTCCGCGTTCCACGTGAAACACTGAACCGGGGAAGAGGCACTCGTTGAGTTCATCGACCGATTACGACGCGTCGACACCGCTCGCTCGCGAGATCGCCGACCTGAACCGTCGCCGTCGGGCGATCGCGAAGCAGCAGTTCCCGCTGCCGGCGACGACGCGGGTGTTCACGGTGTCGAACCAGAAGGGCGGCGTCGGGAAGACCACGACGACGGTCAACCTCGCTGCCGCGCTGGCGCATGGAGGGGCCCGCGTCCTCGTGATCGACCTCGATCCGCAGGGGAACGCGTCCACGGCGCTCGGGGTGAACCACCAGGCCGAGGTCCCGAGCATCTACGACGTGATCGTCGACGAGGCACCGATCGCCGACACGGTGCAGCGCTCCCCCGAGTCGGACACGCTCTGGTGCGTGCCGGCGACCATCCACCTGGCCGGCGCCGAGATCGAACTCGTCTCGCTGGTCGCTCGCGAGCAGCGCCTGCGCACCGCGCTGGACCAGTACCTCGAGTCCCTCGACGAGCCGTACCACTACGTGTTCATCGACTGCCCGCCGTCCCTCGGGCTGCTCACGATCAATGCCTTCGTCGCCGCGCGGGAGGTGCTCATCCCGATCCAGTGCGAGTACTACGCACTCGAGGGCCTGAGCCAGCTGCTGCGGAACATCGAGCTCATCGAACGGCACCTCAACCCGAAGCTCGCGGTGTCGACGATCCTCCTGACGATGTACGACAGCCGCACGAACCTGTCGAACCAGGTCGCGGCGGATGTCCGGGAACACTTCGGGCAGCAAGTGCTGCAGGCGGTCATTCCCCGGTCGGTCCGCGTGAGCGAGGCACCGAGCTACGGGCAGAGCGTGGTCGCGTACGACGTCAACTCCACCGGGTCGCTCTCCTACCTGGAAGCAGCAGCCGAGATCGCAGCACGAGGAGCACAGCACTGATGGCACCGAAGCGAACTGGACTCGGGCGGGGTATCGGAGCCCTCATCCCCACGACGTCCGAGCAGCAGGACCGGCCCGTCGACGTCTTCTTCCCGACGGGTGGGTCTCCGGCGTCCGCGCCGGTCGTGGACGGGGCCACCGCCGAGGAGCTCGTCGCCGTCCCCGGAGCGCGTCTCGCCAACCTGAACCCGCTCGACGTTGTGCCGAACGCGCACCAGCCGCGTAAGGAGTTCCGCGAGGAGGAGCTCCAGGAGCTGGTGCACTCGATCCGTGAGATCGGTGTCCTGCAGCCCATCGTCGTGCGTCCGATCGCCGGCGCGACCGGTACGGAGCCGCAGTACGAGCTGATCATGGGTGAGCGCCGACTGCGGGCCACCAAGGAGCTCGGGCTCAGCACGATCCCGGCGATCGTCAAGGACACTCCGGACGACGCGATGCTCCGCGACGCGCTCCTGGAGAACCTGCACCGAGCGAACCTCAACCCGCTCGAGGAGGCATCGGCGTACCAGCAGCTCCTCGCGGACTTCGGGATCACCCAGGAGCAGCTCGCGCAGCGGATCGGTCGCTCGCGGCCGCAGATCACCAACACCATCCGTCTGCTGCGGCTCCCCTCCCCCGTTCAGCGCCGTGTGGCGGCCGGTGTCCTCTCGGCCGGCCACGCGCGGGCCATCCTCGCAGCGCCCGATGCCGAGGCGATGGAGTACCTCGCCGAGAAGATCGTGAACGAGGACCTGTCGGTGCGAGCGGCGGAGTCGATCGCCCAGCAGCTGTCCGCGAAGACGCCGGTGAAGCCGAAGGCCGAGCCGTCCAAGCGGCAGCTGCACTTCAACGACCTGGCCGATCGGCTGGGCGACCGGCTGAACACGCGGGTGAAGATCGCCGTGGGCGCGCGCAAGAGCTCGGTGACGATCGACTTCGCGAACGGTGAGGATCTGAACCGGATCCTGGCTGAGCTCGGCATCGAGGACGTCGCAGGCTGATCCCGCACCATCAACGGCGCGGGTGGTGAGCTGACTCGCTCTGGGAAGCCGTGTGCGGCTGTTTGACGGGAGCCTGCGGCACTCGCGGTGTCCGGCCTGGGTGGGATGCTGTTCCTCGCGGAGACGGCCGCGTGTGGCTCCGCTCCGGGGCTGCAGCGCCGCGGATCGGGAAGACTGGAGCACCTCTGCTGTCAGCGCGTCGTGCGCGTGACCGCCGACGTTTCACGTGGAACATCGACGACGGTCGTCGGGTCACGCGTAACTGGCAGGGCCGGATGGCCGACGAGGGCTCGTGGCTGGCGCGTGCGAGTACGGGTGCGGCTGCTTCGAACCAAGGGTCATCGCGGGCGGGCCACATCGGTGGAACCAGATCCGGGCACTCGGTGGACCCGGATCCGGGCGGGTGAACCGAGACAGGGCATCGACCATGTTGCCCGGAAGTGGATCGCTGGATACGCACGCGGCGGCTGATCGCCGGACGGCGCGGGTGGAGCGGACCGAGATGGACTGTGCGACCGCGACCAAACGACGTTCCCCCTTGGTTTCGGGCACCGAGTGGACCGCCCGGACTGACATGGTGATCCCTGGATGCCCGTAGCGTAGGACGTAGTGCTTCCTTCCGTCTCCGGAGGGGTCTCTGCGCGCGATGTCCTCGGCCGATGCCGACAGCGCATGTGCTGGCTTGGTCCTGGGAGGACGATGTTGGCCTGGCGCCGTGGTCTGGACGTTCAGACTGGAGCGGGCGCAATACAGGTCTGCTCTGGGCCGGCGCATCATTCGAGGTTCAGAGCGTGTCCGCTGCGTTGGTGGCGTGGCACGGAGGCGGAGACGGACGCTCTGCGCGAGACCCTATCGGCGGTGTTCCACGTGGAACACTGCGCGGAGCTTCCACAACCCGACGGCCGCGAAGATCGGCTTCACGAGAGTCATCTCCCCGAACCGATGGTCCTCGGCGGACACCAGCGCCGCAGCACGGTCCAGATACTGGCGCCGGAAGTACGTGCGTGCCTTCTCGGCGTGCAATCCGTTCGAGGCGAATGCGACCTGATCCGCAGCGTCGATCCATGGCCCGGCGTTCCGCACATTCTCCCAGGTCGACGTACTGTCGGCCTCGACCGACACATCGCCATCCCACCCGAGGGCAGCGGTGATGTGATTCCGGAGGAGCGCGGCCTCCGCGATGGGGCCTCGGACCGCTCCCCCGCTGCAGAGGATCCTCACCGACGCCCCCGCCGCGCGAGCGCGACGAGCCGTTCGGACGGCGATCCGGGCCCGCCACCGGTTGACCATGTTGATGCGGGTCCCGCGGTTCCCGAACCCCAGGACGACCACCACGAGGCGCAACCCCGGTGCTGGCAGCGGGAGCATCGCCGCTCGACGGGCAGCGCGAGCATGGACGACCTCTCCCCCGGCGATGACCGAGAGTCCGACCGCTGCAGCAAGCACCACCGCGGATGTTCCACGTGGAACATCGATCCTTCGGTGCGACAGAGGCTTACGCCCGGTGGTCGCGGATCGCCTGCTCGGCCAGCTCGGCATACGTCCATCCCAGATCGAAGCCGGATGCCGAGAGGGCCTGCGGAACCAGGGACGTCTCGGTGAGACCCGGAAGCACGTTCGCCTCGAGGAACCAAGGGGTCCCGGCCGCGTCGATGATCAGGTCGACACGCGAGATGTGGCGGAGGCCAAGGGCCTCGTGGGCGGCGATCGCTGCGGACGAGGCTGCGGCGGCGTACTCATCGGACAGTCGAGCCGGCGTGTAGAACGTCGTCTCGCCGGCGTTGTAGCGAGCCTCGAATCCGTAGATGCCACTGCGCGGGACGATCTCGACGGCGGAGAGTGCCACGGGACCGTCGCCGGTGTCGATGATGCCGACTGCGACCTCGGTCCCCCGGATGAGCTGTTCGACCACGACGTCATCGCAGTAGGTGTACGCGGTCACCATGGCCCGCGGGAGGTCGTTGACGTCGTCGACGAGCGTGACGCCCTGCGCGCTGCCACCCCGAGCGGGCTTCACCGCGAGCGGCACCGGATGCTCGCCGGCGATGCTCTCGAGCACACCGACGGCACCGAGTTCCCGGAAGACGTCGTGGGACAGCGTGACGGACCGCGGCGTGCGGACGCCCGCGCGGGCGACCAGTGCCGACGCAGTCGGCTTGTCCCATGCCAGGCGGGCCGACGTCGAACGTGAGCCGACGAAGGGGATGTCGAGCGCCTCCAGGATGCCCCGCAGAGCACCGTCTTCACCCGAAGCGCCGTGCAGAGCCGGCCAGACGACGTCCGGGCGGGTCTCCCGCAACGTGGGGAGGAGCGACGCATCGGCGTCGCGCAGATCGACCTGCCAGCCGTACCCGGTGAGGGAGTCCGCGACGCGGCGGCCGGAGCGCAGGGACACGTCACGCTCGTGCGAGATCCCTCCCGCGACGACGACGACGTGACGGCGGGTGAGCTCGGCCATGCGGATGGACCTCCGGTACTGCGGGTGGAACGTGGAAAAGTGCTGATCAGGAGATGTTCGGCGGCGGAGCGCTCACCGAGGAGGTCGGCCGGACGACACTGGTCGGCCGCGTCGCGGGCCCGAAGGTCTCGATCAGTTCCAGCTCGTCGTTCACCACGTTGGCGAGGCGCTTCACGCCGACGCGGATCTGCTCCGGCGTCGGGTAGCAGAACGACAGACGGATGTGTCCGCCGCCGCGGCCGTCGGCGTAGAAGGCCGTCCCCGGGGTGTAGGCGACGAGCTCCTTCACCGCCCGCGGCAGCATGCCCTTCGAGTCGAGCGATTCCGGCAGGGTGAGCCAGACGAAGAACCCGCCGTTCGGCTTCGTCCACGAGAGGTCCGGCAGGAACTCCCCCAGGGCCGACAGCATCGCGTCACGACGTTCGGCGTAGAGCCCGCGGAACGTGTCCACCTGGCCCTTCCAGTCGGCGGCGTCGAGGTACGCGTTGACCACGTACTGCCCGAAGGAGTTCGGGGCGAGGACGGCCGACTCGTTGGCGAGGACGAGCTTCTCGCGGATCGCGTGCGGAGCGAGGGCCCACCCGACGCGGAAGCCCGGTGCGAGGGTCTTGGAGAAGGAGCCGAGGTACACCACGCCCTCTTCGTCGATCGAGCGGATCGCCTGCGGCGCCGGCTCGTCGAACCAGAGGAGCCCGTACGGGTTGTCCTCGAGCACGAGGATGTTGTTCGACCGGCAGATGTCGAGGATCTCGATGCGACGCTCGCGGCTGAGGGTGACGCCGGCCGGGTTGTGGAAGTTCGGGATCGTGTAGAGGAACTTGATCCGCTTGCCCTGGGTGCGGAGGTTCGCGATCGCCTCGCGCAGCGCCTCCGGCACGAGGCCGTTCTCGTCGGTGGTGACGTGCACCGTCTCGGCCTGGTACGAGCGGAAGACGCCGATCGCACCGACGTAGGACGGCGACTCGGCGAGCACGACGTCACCCGGGTCGATGAACAGCCGCGTGACGAGGTCGAGCGCGTGCTGCGAGCCCGTGGTCACGACGACGTCCTCGGCGCTGGCACGAATACCTTCGAGGCTCATCACGTCGACGATGTGCTCGCGCAGCGACCGCAGCCCCTGCCCGCCGCCGTACTGCAGCGCCATGGCGGCGTCCTCGGCCATCACACGGTCCAGGGAGCCCGTGACGAGCTCTCTCGGCAGCGCGGAGACGTACGGCATGCCGCCGGCCAGCGAGACCACCTCGGGGCGGGAGGCGACGGCGAACAGGGCTCGGACCTCGGAGGCGCTCAGCCCGGCGGTGCGCTGGGCGTAGGAGTCGTACCAGGGGTCGAGGCTGTTGCCGTTCGTCATCTTGGCTCCGTTCCAGCGGGACGAGCCCGCCACTCACATTCCCGCCACACTACGACATCGACCCCGGGAACCCGGGCCCCGCGACGGGGCCGATCCTGAAGCAGTGGCCCGGAACGCCAGAACGGCCCCGCACCCGGTGGGGTGCAGGGCCGTTCGCGGTGGGTCAGACGACTACGCGAGGAACTCCGCGAGGTCGGCCTCGAGCGCCGGCTTCGGCTTCGCGCCGATGACGGTCTTGACGACCTCGCCGCCCTTGAAGACCTTCATCGCGGGGATCGAGGTGATCTGGTAGTTCATGGCCGACTGGGGGTTGTCGTCCACGTTGAGCTTCACGATCTCGATCTTGCCGGCGTGCTCCTCGGCGATCTGGTCGAGGATCGGCGAGACCGCGCGACACGGGCCGCACCACTCGGCCCAGAAGTCGACGAGGATCGTCTTGTCGGACTTGAGGACCTCGTCCGAGAAGGTGGCGTCGGTGACTGCCTTGGCGTTGGACATGTGTGCTCCTTCGAGAAGTCGATCAGTGGGTGCAACGCCCGAGGCGCTGCGGTATTCCGGGGTCAGGCGCGTGCGGCCTCGACGTCGACCGTGACGGGCGACTCCGGGGTGACGCCCTCGGCCGGGTCGGTCAGGGCGTCGTCGAGCTCGGCGAGGTACTTCTCGGCGTCGAGCGCGGCGACCGTGCCCGAACCAGCCGCGGTGATGGCCTGGCGGTAGGTGGGGTCGATGACGTCGCCGGCCGCGAACACACCGGGCAGGTTCGTCTTCGACGAGCGACCCTGGACCGCGATCGTGCCCTCGGGGGCGATGTCGATCTGGCCGTGGATGAGGTGCGTGCGCGGGTCGTTGCCGATCGCGATGAAGAGGCCGTCGAGGGCCAGTTCGCTCTCGGTACCGTCCACCGTGTCGCGCAGCGTGACGCCGGTCACCGCGGAGTCACCCGTGATGCCGGTGACCTCCTTGTTCCAGGCGAACTCGATCTTCGGGTCGTTCATCGCGCGGTCCTGCATGATCTTCGACGCGCGCAGGGTGTCCTTGCGGTGGATGACCGTGACCTTGTCGGCGAAGCGGGTGAGGAACGTCGCCTCTTCCATCGCGGAGTCGCCTCCGCCGACGACGGCGATGTTCTTCTGGCGGAAGAAGAAGCCGTCGCAGGTCGCGCACCAGCTGACGCCGTGACCGGACAGGCGCTCTTCGTCGGCGAGGCCGAGGTGGCGGTACGCCGAACCGGTCGCGTAGATGACCGCGAGGGCCTCGTACGTCGTCCCGGAGCCGACGGTGACCTTCTTCACGTCGCCCGTGAGGTCGACCGACACGGCGTCGTCGTACAGGACCTCGGCGCCGAACTTCTCGGCCTGTTCCTGCATCTTGATCATGAGGTCCGGGCCCTGGATCCCCTCGGGGAAGCCCGGGAAGTTCTCGACCTCGGTCGTCTTCGTGAGCTCGCCGCCGGTCTCGACGCTCGAGGCGACGATCAGGGGCTTGAGCTCCGCGCGTGCAGCGTAGATGCCGGCGGTGAACCCGGCCGGGCCGGAACCGATGATGATGAGCTGGCGCATGCCTCGCTGCCCTTCCGTAGTTGTCTGACCGGGTCAACCAATGCTACCGGCGTGGCATTCCGTGCCACCCGGGAAGACGTCAGCGACCGAGGCGCTTGCGCAGGATGTCGACCGCGCCGCGGATCTCGCCGTTCTTCGCGACGACGAGCCCGCCGAAGTACACGGCCACCATCACGGCGCCGGTGAGGGCGATCGTGATGAGTGCGCCGGAGACGTCGGACATCGCGAACCCGTCGGCCGAGAAGCCGCCGAAGAAGTTCACGACGACGAGCCCCACGACACCGGCGATGAGGCCGGCGATGACGAACTGGACGTGCGACCGGGTCACGATCGGCCCCTCGATGCCGTCCAGGCGCTTCCGGACGAGCACGAGCGCGATGATCGTCTGCACGGTCCCGGCGACGGTCGTGCACACCGCGATCGAGACACCGATCACGTTGCCCGGGAAGGTCGCGACGGCGAGGGCCCCGATGACGAACAGCACGGACTGTACGCACTGCATCAGGAACGGCGTGCGGTGGTCGTGCAGGGCCCAGAACACCCGCTGGATGATGAAGAGCATGCTGAACAGCACGAGACCCGGCATGTAGGCCCACAGGACCTGGGCCATCGCCTGCGTGTGGTCGAACCGGTTCTCCCAGATCCGAGCGAAGGGCATCGCGAGGACGATGAGCGCGACGCTCGCGAACACGGTGAACAGGCCGACGATCCGCAGCGAGAGCGAGAGGTTCCGGCGCACCGCTGCCAGGTCGCCGCGCTCGGCGTCGTGGCTCATGCGCGTGAAGTACGCCGTCGCGATCGAGACCGCGATGATCGAGTGCGGGAGCATGAACAGCAGCCACGTCGTGCCGAGGGTGGCGATGCCGGCACCACCGGCGAGCGATGCCACGCGCGACTGCACGATGCCGGCGAGCTGCGTCACGAGGATCATCGCGAAGAGCCACCCGGCGGCCGTCCCGGTGGAGCGGAGCCCCACCCCGCGCCAGCGGAAGTCCGGTCGGAAGGTCAGTCCGGCACGCCGCCAGAAGAACGGCAGGAACGCGGCCTGCGCGAACACGCCGAGCGACGCGCTGCCGGCGAGGACGGCGATCTTGACGGCCGTCCATCCCTCGGTCGAGGAGTTGACGTCGCGTCCGCCGAACAGCGCGATGAAGACGATCAGGCCCGCGATCGCGATGACGTTGTTGATGAGCGGCGCCCAGGTGAAGGGTCCGAACACCTGCTTGGCGTTCAGGACCTCGCCGAGGAGCGAGTACATCGCGTAGAAGAGGATCTGCGGCAGGCACCAGAACGCGAAGGCGACGGCGAGGTCCGTCTGCGCGGGCGTGAAGCCCTTGCTGTCTCCAGACGCCTGCTGGCTGTAGACCCACACGAGGAACGGTGCGAGGAGCGTCGCGACGATCGTGATCACGACGAACACCGACCCGCCGAGCGTCACGATCTTGTTGACGTAGGCCACCCCGCCGTCCGTGTGCTGCTTCATCGATCGGACGATCTGCGGGATCAGGACGGCCGAGAGCAGGCCGCCCGCGATGAGCGCGTAGATGTTGTTCGGCAGCTGGTTCGAGATGCCGAAGGCGTTCGCCGCGTCGGACCCGGTGTTGCCGATCGCGAAGGCGAGGACGAAGGTCTTCGCGAAGCCGAGGACGCGCGACAGCATGGTTCCAGCCGCGAGCATCGCGCTCGCGCGGCCGAGACTGCGCTCGGCCACCGGCTCGGCGTCGACCGCGGGCTGGGGCTGGGTGGTGCTGATGATCGGCTCCTCGGGGTCGGCTGACGGTGCGTCGCGCACCGCGGTGTCGGACTGGAGGAACGGTGCACGTCCGTCTCGCGACGACGCGGTCGGCAGGGCCTCGCCACCGACCACCGGCTGGACCTCGAGCGGACGGTTCGGATCCTCGTCGTCGTCAGCGTCCACGTCGCCGTTCCGGCGACGACGGCGCTTCCGGATGCTCCGGACGATGCCGAACCCGAAGATCGCGACGAGGGCCACCGCCGCGGCTGCGGTGATGACCGTCTCCCACTGGGCCTGGACGTTCAGCTCGACCGTGGCGGGGGTGGCGATCTTCACGCCGGTCGGGCTCGTGAGCGACAGGGTCAGGTTCACCTTGCCGTTCGCGACCGACTGGACCGGCACGGTGGTCCGGGTCGAGGAGTCTGGCTGGATCTTGACCTCGATGTCGTTCCGCACGATCCGCAACGCCGAGTTCGACGGCTGCACGGACAGCAGCACCGTGACCGGGTAGTCGGAGCGGTTCCGGATCGAGATCGGGAGCGACGACCGGTCACCGAGCAGGGTCAGGCTGCTCGAGTCCGGGATGCTGATCTGCGCGGTCTTCCCCGCCCAGTTCGCGAGCTGGGCGTCGATCGCGGTCGCGAGGCCGGATGCGTCGTCCCGCCAGGCGTTCGACGCCAGGGCGAGCAGTCGGAGCCGTGCCGGTGCGGTCAGGTCGGTCGGGGTGTCGAGCGCGGACGCGAACCCGGCGAGGTCCTGCTCGCCGTCGACCAGGCGGTCCAGCTGGTCGGTGCGGGCGTCGCCGTTCGTCCCGGCCGCGAGCGTGAGGGACCCGGCGGTGGCGGAGGCCGTCGTGGACAGGTCCGCCGGCGCGACCCAGGCGGTGTCCTCGAGCGCGTCGAGGGCCTGGCTGAGTCGCGTGGAGTTCGTCGGCCAGTCGCGCCCGAGGGTCAGCAGGATCGGCGCCTCGGCCGTCCCCGCCCGCGCCGAGGTCGCGAGCGTCGCGGTGAGCTCCGACATCGCCGTCGACCACTCCTGCTGGTTCGACGCGGTGGCGGCGGTCCGGAGGAGGGCGGACATCGTCTGGTCGGACACCAGGACGTGCTCGCTGCCGATCCGCTCGGAGGCGGCGATGGTCGTGTCGGCGCCGGCGGAGGTGTTGCCGCTCGACACGATCGTGGTCGTGGAGCCGGCCTTGGCCAGTGCCGGCAGGTCCGCCGCGGCGACGGTGCCGTCGGACGGCCACGCGATGCCGTCCATCGAGTACGGGAAGTCGAGCAGCGACGCGGTCGTGGGCAGCGTCGCCGGTGTCCCGTCGTCGGTGCCGGGGTCGGCCGTGGGCTCGTCGCTCGGCGTGCTCGTCGCGGACGGGTCGGCCGTCGGGCTCGTGGCGTCCGCCGTCGGGGTCGGGGTCGGTGTGGACGCCCCGGGGAAGTTCTGCTCCTTGATCTCCTGGTCGAGGGAGATCGGTGCGAGGATCCCGTCCGACCCCGCCTGCCGGAGCCCGGTGACGTCGGCGTCGGCGTACGGCAGGGCGAAGGTCTCGTTGCGGAGCGACTCGAGCCGGCTCAGCCACGCGATCGCCGAGGACGGCGCGTTCTCGCCGAGGATGCGGATGGAGGCGATGATCCGCGGGTCGATGGCGACCGCGACGTTGTGGTCCTCGGCGGCGTCGAGCTGCTGGGTGAGCGTGCCGTCGACGGCGGTCGTGGCCGCCAGGGTGCCCGCGGACAGCAGCCCCTGGTTGGTCTCGGGGACGGTGATCGGCATCGCCAC
>NZ_BACZ01000411.1 GCF_000333375.1 Curtobacterium sp. B18 | reverse complement strand
CAGCTCGCCGACCCCCGCGAGACCTCGGTCGCCATGGTCGCCCACTCCTGCGGGTTCCGCCACATGGGGCGGTTCTCGGGCTCGTACCGCGACGCGTACGGCGAGTACCCGGGGGGACACCCTCCGCGGTCGGCGGAGACTCGTAGGCGCCGCGGATATCGTCGGGTGATGCCCGCAGAGACCAGTCC
>NZ_BACZ01000412.1 GCF_000333375.1 Curtobacterium sp. B18 | reverse complement strand
GGCCGCGGCGCGCCTACGCACACGCCGACGCCGAACAGGCGAAGTAGGTCCGCCTGGAGGCGCGAGCGGGCCAGATTCCGCCCGCTCGCCTCGTCCGGGCGGTGCGCCCGACCCGAGTGGGCGAAAGACGTCCCGCTGGATGCGCGGGTGCAACACATTCCGCCCGCTCGACGCTCTCGGGCGGTGCGCCCGACCCGAGTGGGCGAAGAACGTCCGCATGGAGGCGCGGGTGCGCCACATTCCGCCCGCTCGACGCCGGCACGCGACGCGCTCCCGCCGAACGGGCGAAAGCGGGTTGCCTGGAGGCACGGGCTGGCCAGATCTCGCCCGCTCGGCTCGCCCAAGCGGTGCGCCCGACCCGAGCGGGCGAAATACGTCCCGCTGGAGGGGAGGGTGGGCAGTATTTCGCCCGCTCGACGCCGGCACGGGACGCGCTCACGCTGAGCGGGCTATTTGCATCCGGCTGAGGGCTCGGGTGGGCCGTGTTCTGCCCGCTCGGAGCGCGCCGCAGGCGGACGCGCGGCCCCGAGCGGGCGGAATGCGCCCGCCGAGCGGTGCGGCGGGTGGTGGCGCGGGCGGGTCAGCCGCGCCGAGCGAGACCGGCGAGGCGAGCGGCGGCGTCCTCGAGCACCGAGCGGCGCTTGCAGAAGGCGAACCGCACGAGGGTCCGGTAGTCGGCCGCGTGGTCGGGACGGACGAACGCCGAGACCGGCACCCCGACGACGCCGGCGAGCTCGGGGAGTCGCAGGCAGAACGACCGGGCGTCGTCGTACCCGAGCGGCGCGACGTCCGCGATGACGAAGTACCCGCCGTCGGGACGCATCACCTCGAAGCCCGCGGCGGCCAGCCCACCCGCGAGCAGGTCGTGCTTGGCGGACAGCTCGGCGGCGATGCCCGTGAAGACCTGGTCGGGGAGTCGGAGGCCGGCTGCCACCGCGGGCTGGAACGGAGCCCCGTTCACGAACGTGAGGAACTGCTTCACGCTGGTGATCGCGTCGACGAGCGCCGGGGGAGCCGTGAGCCAGCCGATCTTCCAACCGGTGGTGCTGAAGGTCTTCCCAGCGCTCGAGATCGTCACGGTCCGCTCGGCGGCACCGGACAGGGTGGCGATCGGGACGTGCGGCACGTCGAAGGTCAGGTGCTCGTAGACCTCGTCGGTGACGATCACCGCGTCGTGGTGCGTCGCGAGTTCGACGATCGTCGTCAGGACCTCGGTCGGCAGCACGCGGCCGGTGGGGTTGTGGGGCGTGTTCACGAGCACGGCGCGGGTGCGGTCGGAGAACGCGGCGCGGAGGGCAGTCTCGTCCGGCAGGAAGTCGGGAGCAGACAGCGGCACGGTGACGTGCGTCCCGCCGGCGAGCCCGATGAGCGCACCGTACGCGTCGTAGAACGGCTCGAACGTGATGACCTCGTCGCCCGGCTCGACGAGCGCCAGGAGCGTCGCGGCGAGGGCCTCGGTGGCGCCGGCGGTGACGAGTACCTGGCGGTCGGGGTCGACGTCGAGGTCGTACCAACGGGCCTGGTGCTCGCTGATCGCGGCCCGCAGGTCTGGGGTCCCTCGTCCCGGCGGGTACTGGTTGACGCCGTCGCGGATGGCTGCGATCGCTGCCTCGAGGACCTCGGCCGGGCCGTCCTCGTCCGGGAACCCCTGCCCGAGGTTCAGTGCGCCCGTCGCGGCCGCGAGTGCGCTCATCTCGGCGAACACCGTCGGCGCGGGGACGCCGTCCGGTCCGAGGAGCATCGCTCCCTCGGCGGCTCGCAACCAGGGTCCTGCGTGGCGCATGTGGTTCCCTCCGGGATGTCGATCGCGCTCGCGGCGCTAACGGACCCCAACCTAGCGGCCGAGTCGAGCGCACCCCGGGAAGGGTCGCACAGCCCACGCATAAGATCGCCATAGGTCGCTTCCAGCGTCACCAGGAGCACCGCTCAGGTGCGTGCGACAGACTGCACGAGCTTGAAAGGAGCACGTCCAGCATGACCGACACCACGCCCAACGGGCAGGGCGACGACATCCGTCCGGACGACGCGGCCGCCAAGGCCGCATCCGAGGACGCTTCGCCGAACGACTCCGAGCACCTCCACGACGCGGACCACACCGCCGCGCGCCACACCGACGCGCGCCACACCGACGCGGACCACACCGACGTGATCGCGTCCGCGAACGACCACCCGACCGATCGGTACACGGCGCCGTACCCGACGCTGTCCGACCAGGCGTCGGAGCCGGGCCGGGCCGACCAGTCCGGCCAGCAGGGTCAGGCCGACCAGACCAGCCAGTACGGGCAGGCCTCGGGCGGCTACGGCGCGCACGGGACGCCCTACGGCACCGAGCCGACGCAGCAGCCGCAGTACGGCCAGTCCCAGACGAGCCAGTACGGCCAGCAGGACCAGTACGGACAGCAGCAGTACGGCCAGCACGGTCAGTACGGCCAGCAGTCGCAGTACGGCCAGCAGAGCCAGTACGGCCAACAGGACCAGTACGGCCAGCAGCAGCACGGCCAGTACGGCCAGCAGTCGCAGTACGGCCAGCAGAACCAGTACGGCCAGCAGTCGCAGTACGGCCAGCAGCCCCGCTACGGCGAGTACGCCCAGCCCACCTCGGCTCCCGCCTCGGCCTCCGAGTACGCCACCGCATCGGCCCAGGCTCCGGCCTCCGCCACGAGCGCGTTCGGCGACGTCGACGGCTCGAACCAGCGGAACGGCCACTACTTCGAGAGCGGAGCCGCCGGCGCCGCCGGCGTCCCGGGTGCGGCACCCGCCAGTGGTCGCACGGGCACCAGCCGAGGCCGCCTCGCCCTCCCGATCATCGCCGGCGTCGTCATCGCCGGTCTCGTGGGCGGCGGTGCCGGATGGCTCGCCGGATCGAGCCAGGGCGGCGGGACCGTCGTCGGGTCGTCCACCAGCCAGGGCGGCGGCAACCTCACCGTCAACGACTACAACAACGCGACGGTCGTCACCGCGGTGGCCGCGCAGGCGACCCCGTCGGTGGTCACGATCAACGTCTCGTCGAGCAGTGAAGCGGGCACCGGATCGGGCGTCGTGTTCAGCAAGGACGGCTACATCGTCACGAACACCCACGTGGTGACGCTCGACGGTGACAGCTCGAACGGCACGATCACGGTCACCACCTCGGACGGCAAGATCTACCCGGCGAAGCTCGTCGGCACCGACCCGACGGTCGACCTGGCGGTCATCAAGATCGACGCGACCGACATGAAGCCGATCACGTTCGCGGACTCCGGCGACCTCAACGTCGGCGACACGGCCGTGGCGATCGGTGCTCCGCTCGGACTGTCGAACACCGTCACGGACGGCATCGTCTCGACCCTGAGCCGCAGCATCCAGGTCACGTCGAGCGCCCCCACCGAGGGCGGCGACTCGAACGAGGGCGGGAACGGCTCGAGCGGCGGTCCCTTCGACTTCTGGGGCAACGGCGGCAACGGCAGCAACTCCTCGACGAACAGCACGGTCTCGCTGCCCGTCATCCAGACCGACGCATCGATCAACCCGGGCAACTCCGGTGGCGCGCTGCTGGACTCCAAGGGCAAGCTCATCGGCATCAACGTGGCCATCGCGAGCGCGGGCAGCTCGTCCGACTCGTCGTCGAGCCAGTCCGGCAGCATCGGCGTCGGCTTCTCGATCCCGTCGAACCTCGTCAAGCGCGTGGCGAACGAGATCAAGGACAACGGCTCCGCGACGCACGGGCTGCTCGGCGCGACCGTCGGCGACGCCGCCGAGGACGCGAACGCCACGCAGATGGGCGGCCTCATCAAGTCGGTGTCGTCCGGCGGTGCAGCGGCGAAGGCCGGTCTGCAGAAGGGTGACGTGGTCACGAAGATCGGGTCGGCGACGGTCTCCGACGCAACCGACCTGACGGCGCAGGTTCGCTACTTCGCGGGCGGTGCGAAGACGACGATCACCTTCATCCGCAACGGCCAGACGCGTGAGGCGGACGTCACCCTCGGGACCTACAAGGGCTGACGCGACCAGCAACGGACGGGAGGCGCGGTGCCAGCTGGCACCGTGCCTCCCGTCCGTCTGCCGGTCGCCCCGACGACCCGCGGCGACTTGATAGGCTCAGGGTCGCTCTTGCGGGGCGGCACCGTCCGCGGTGCGTCCCGTGCACCCAGGTGAGGACCCCGAGGTACCGATGCAGACAGACGGACAGCCCCTGCCGGGCGTCTCGTACGTGATGCCCGTCCTCAACGAGGTCACCGAGGTCCGGGCAGCCGTCCAGAGTCTGCTGGAGCAGGACTACTCCGGTCCGTTCGAGGTCATCCTCGCCCTCGGCCCGTCGATCGACGGCACGAACGAACTCGTCGCCGAGATGAGCGCCGCCGATCCCCGGATCCGCGCGATCGAGAACCCGGCGGGCTCGACGCCCGCCGGCCTCAACGTGGCGATCCGTGCATCGGTGCACCCGGTCGTCGTCCGCGTGGACGCCCACTCGGTCCTCCCCACGGACTACACGCGCATCGCGGTGCGGGTGCTGCAGGAATCGGGTGCCGACAACGTCGGCGGCATCATGCGCGCCGAGGGACGGACCCCCTTCGAACGCGCCGTCGCGCTCGCCTACGGCAGCCGCGTCGGCCTCGGCGGGACGCCGCACCACGTCGGCGGACGGGCCGGTCCGGCCGAGACCGCGTACCTCGGTGTGTTCCGCCGCGACCGCCTGTTCGAGGTCGGGCTGTTCGACGAGGGCATCAAGCGCGGGCAGGACTGGGAACTCAACCGGCGACTGCGGCAGACCGGCGGCACCGTCGGTCACGCC
>NZ_BACZ01000413.1 GCF_000333375.1 Curtobacterium sp. B18 | reverse complement strand
AGGAGCAGCAACCCGACGGTGCGTGAAGCCNGACCCCTCAGTCCCTGCCGGAAGAGCTGAGCCGGCCGAAAACAGCCGTGGCTGCGACGGCGCTCGGTTACTTCAGGCTCTTGACGCGCGACCCGCGCGTGGATGAAGCGCGCAGAATAGCAGCGGAATGGCTGCTTGAAAGAGACGTACGCTGGCGCACGAAGCGGGAACAGGATGACCAGGAGCTGGGCAGCTCGTGGGAATTTCTGGCGTACGCCGAATGCCTCCGGCCGGTCGTGAGCCTCGGCGAGGAGGCAACGGCGCAAGTACGACGCAGTTGGAAGTTTCTCGTCAAACTGTGGTCCGAAGAGCAGCAGCTGTGGGCCGAGCCGAGCGGGGCCGGGCTCGGCAACGCAACCATCCGCGCGGCGTTCCACACGGTCATGGCGTTCGAAAGCGCCATCTCGACAAGCGCTGTTCTGACGCCGCCTGAGATTCCACCGCGAGGCTTCGGGCAACTTACTACGATACGGGGAAGCGGCGTCGCGGCCTATGAGATCGAGGGAACCGACGGCGGCTTCACATTGTCGCTGGATCAGGCCCCGCAGCTGCAGCAGCTTCTCGAGGCCATCTTACGAGAGCGTTCCGGAATCGACTCCTCTCGCCTGGCACGCTTGCTCGGAGTAAGCAAGTCGTCGGTCGCCGTGTACAAGAGCCGGCTCAACGACAAGGCTGCCCTACAGAGTCGTGGGCAACTCCGAGAACTCGTTCGCTCCCGGCAGGTCGCTCGTCACGACTTCGTCTATGAGCTGGTCAGCGCGTCCGGATGATTTACGAGGGCGTAGCGGCAAAGAACCCGAACCTGCTCGAAGGTCGGGATGGCGTCCAGCTCCTCAGCGCTGAACCAAGCGACCTCAGCGACCTCGCTGAGCTGCGCGACGATTTCACGCTCCTGGTCACGGCGGCGCATGTAGAAGAACTGCGTGATGGAAGGGATTCGGAAGCCTTCGCGCTCCAGGTCGACGTAGAAGGGACCCGGCAACGGGGAGGCGTTCGCGTCGTCGATCAGAGCAGGAGTGGCGCTGAGAGCTTGAACGCTCAGCCCGGTCTCTTCCTCGAACTCGCGCTCGGCTACTTCGTGGAAGGTCTCACCCGCCTCGATGTGGCCACCGGGCGGCACCCACTTATCGAAGCCTCGGTGATGCACGAGCAGCACCCGACTGTCCTCGACGAGGTAACCCGAACAGACCAGCGAGTGGCCAAAGCCGCGAGTAACGCCAGCGCGAGTCACTTGGATCGGGTCTACGTGGTCAGTCATTGTCCCATTTAATGTATCATGTGCCCCACTTCACTCCAAGAGGAAGCCCAGTTGGTGCAAGCCTAGCTACGACGGCCCAGCAATGCCGCGCCGAAGTGTCGGAAGTAGGCGCTACCTTTGAGCCAGGCTCGGGTCTCCCTGGACGCCGGGCCGACGCGGTCACGTTTGTGCTTGACCGGTAATAGCGAGGTACTCATAATAAGCGCCACTTATGCGGCACGATATTGCAATGACGGGGTTATTAAAACGTGGAACCATCTCAGGCATCTGAGGATTATGAAGTGCCTGCGCTTCATCCCCTGACCCCCGAGTACGTGCCAGGCAAACACGAGGTGTACTTCAACGCCATCAAGGACGCGCTGGCTTGGACCGGCAACAAGAAGGTGCGCAACGTGGCGCTCACGGGAAGCTACGGCGTCGGCAAGAGCAGCATCTTGCGCCAAGTGGCGGAGGACAAGTCGCTGAAGGCGATCCAGGTGTCCCTCTCGACGCTCGGATTCGAACCGGCCGCAGACGCGTCGAAGCGCACCGGCTCGGACGGGAAGGCGGACGGAGGCGAGAATCCGCTTCGGGACACGAAGACGAACCAGATCCAGAAAGAGATCGTCAAGCAACTGCTCTACACGCAGATGCCGGACAGGATGCCGGGATCCCGTTACCGCCGCACGGCCGCGTTCAGCTGGTGGCGGGAAATCGTGATCGCGCTGGCCTCGGGTATCCCGCTAGCGATAGTAATCTTTTTGTTCGGGTGGACCGCGAAGCTCGCGACCCTCTTCACCATCCGACCCGACTGGGCAATTGCTGCCAACGGCGGCATGGCCCTCGTCGCGGCAGGCCTGGTGCTCGGGGTCCGCTTCGTGACGCACAACAAGCTCCGCATTGACAGCGTTTCGACTGGAGCGGCCACGATCACCCTGTCAGCGAAGACCGACACCTATTTCGACGAGTACCTCGACGAGATCGTCTACTTCTTCCAAGTCGTAGACGCGGACATCGTAATCTTCGAGGACATCGACCGCTTCGAGGACCCGCACATCTTCGAGACTCTCCGCGAACTGAACACGATCCTCAACGCGGCGAAGCAGCTCAAAGGCAGGACCATCCGCTTCATCTACGCGATTAAGGACAGCATCTTCGAAGAGCTGGGGGTGCGCGCGGCGCGCGAAGCAGAGGGGCAGCAGCCCGAAGCGAAGAAGCCGGCGACCGACGCTGCAACCCTTGAAGTGGCGCGAGCGAACAGGACGAAGTTCTTCGACCTGGTCATCCCCGTCGTTCCATTCGTGACGCACCAGAGCGCCCGCGAGCTCATGTCGACGGAGCTCGACGACATCGACGAGCAGGATGTCAGCGACGATCTGATCGATCTCGTGGCGCAGCACGTCGCTGACATGCGACTGATCCGCAACATCCGCAATGAATTTGTCATCTTCAAAGAGCACGTAATCCGTAAGTCGTCGCTTGAATTGAGCGACGACCATCTGTTTGCGATGGTGCTGTACAAGAGCACGCACCTGTCGGACTTCGAACGCATCAAGCTCGGTACGAGCAACCTCGATACGCTATACAGAGAAAGTCGCAGCCTCGTGCAGACCAATAGCACCAGGCTCAACAACGAACTCGTCCAGCTGCGTCGTCGCCGCCGGTCCGTTGGCGACCAGTCGCTGCGGGCCGACGTGGTGGGCGCGGCCGTCGAGGCCTACATCGAACTGCTGCTCGAACACATTGGCGTCGCTCTGACTGACATCCGCTACGACAGCGCGGTTATCCCCGCGACTGATCTTCACGAAGATGCCTTTTGGCGTAAGTACGCGGCTGGCAACGCACCGCTGGCGTTCAGCTACTACCACCCCTATAGGGGCACGCGAGTCATCGATCTGTCGACGAAAGAACTGCAGCGTGCCACGGGCTACTCGCTCGACCCCGCTGAGTGGGAACGCGTGAGCGTAGCTGACCTCGATCAGAAAATCACTGAGACGCAGGCAGAGATCGAGTTCTTCTCGAGCGCGGACCTGCAGCAGCTATACGAGCGGGAGGACGTCGAAGTCAACGTAGGCGACACTCCCGTCGCGTTCTCAAAGCGGGTCAGCACGCTTTTGGGCTCGAAGCTCGCGATCGACCTGGTGGCCGGTGGTTTCATCGACCGGTACTTCACTCTGTACACCTCGACGTTCCCCGGAGACAAGGTCAACGCCAATGCTATGAACTTCATTTTGAAAAACGTGGATACCGGTTCAATTGATTTTTATTTCAATTTGAGTGCGGATGAAGCGCGAGCGGTCGTTCACGAACGACCAAGACTTGCGGTCGGCGGCAAATCCGCATACAACCTCGATCTCCTCGACTTTCTCTTGAGTGACGCCGGGGCAGAGGACGCCCTCGCCGCCGTGATCAAGAACCTCACGAGGAACGGAGACGACGAGAAGCGGTTCCTGCAGGCATACCTTCCGAGCGAGCACAACGCCGCAGGTCTGGTACAGGCGATGGCGAAGTCATGGCCTAACGTCTTCAACTCGGTGATCGACGAAGTGGAGGTCGATGAGTCCCGTCGTCTGCAACTAGTCGACGCGGCTCTCAGGGGAATTGATCCGGAAACCGAGTACGTCGTCAGCGACAAGGTGTCAGCATATCTCGTAGCCAACTACGCGGAACTCGAATCGTTCACCGGCACGATTGCGAACCCGGATGCCATCAACAAGGTCGTGAGCGCATGCGAAGTTGATCTTCCCGATCTGAGGGCGCTGAGCGCTCCCGTCCTCCGGGCGGTCATCAGAGCCGAGCGTTTCGTCGTCACCCGCGACAACATGCTGGCTGCCATCAACCCCTCCACCGATCTGGCCCTCGACGCTTTGAAGGCTGACCACGGTTCGGTATACAACCGCGTGATCCGCTCGCTCGGTCATTATCTCGATGCGTTGACGAGCGGCGAGAACACCCTGTCAGACGCGCGTTCGTTTGCGGTCGTCATCACGGATGTCGATAAGGTCGACCGGGCCGCGCTCACCGCAGTCATCGGCCGTTCTCCGAGCGAGTGCCGGGTTGCTGACATCACGGGTGTTCCGGCCGGGACCTGGCCTGCACTCGCAGCCAATGACCGGTTCCCCGCAGAGTTTGCGAACGTATCTGAGTACGTCGAGCAGTACGGCGTAGATGCGAATCTTGCCACTGTGCTCAGCGAAAACTCCATCGCGACGCCTGAGGACGCGGACGAGTCGGTCAAGCTCGATATCGCGCTGCAAATCGCGCGTGCGAAGGAAGTTATCCCGTCGCCAGAGTCTCGTGCTGCGCTCATGGAAAGTCTGCACATCGAGGACCACATCTCGACAGATTCAGTTCCTGTAGAGCGCGGGGAATGGATCGGCCGTCTCATTCAACACGGGTTGATCGAAGATTCAGAAGAGATTTTTGGACTTATCAGCTCCGACGACTGGATCGGACTCGAATACGCGATCGACGTGTCCGAGGAGTTTCCGTCGTTCATCGGGCCGAGCCTGCTAACGCCAGGACTCATTGTCCGTTTCCTGGACAGCGACGTCGTCTCGTCCTCCCTCAAGGCAACGGTCGTCGGCCGTCTCGACGATTTTGCAGACGGGGCTGACCGAGCAGCCGTCAACCGCATGCTGCGCTACGCCCTTGAGAATGGCGTGTCGATCGGGTGGAGCGCGGTCGAACGCTCAGCGCGCTCCCGTGCCGAGGCTTCACTAATTCTTCGAGTAATCCAACGATTCGACTCGACCGTGACGATGGATCACATGCGTCCGGTGCTTACTGCGATGGGCGGCGTTTACGCACAGCTACTCCAGCGGAACGGCATGCACCCCAAGTTCCCAAGCGGTGCCGAATACCGTGCCTTGCTTGATCGGATGCACCAGCTCGGAACCGTCAGCACGATCGACGACCGCGGTTCGCAACTGCAGGCCCATATGAGGCGTGCGCGCTAGGCGACGGTCACGTCGGGCCTCAATCGTCCCTTGACTAGCGTCTGGTTACATTCGCCTAGGGCGACAGTTCAGGCTGCTGAGAGAGTGACGCGATCCAACATGCTAGGACCCGCAACTCTTCTTCGCATGCCGACTTGGCTCCACCTTATAGACGATAATCCCGACCTCGGCTCGCCCGTCAGTCCGATGGCCTCTCCGGTGATTTTGATCTCAGTCAGTTCGCCGGTACGCCGGACAGCGGGTTTGCGGAAGCGTCACCGTGTTCGTCGGGAGCGACGGATCGCCTGAGCGGTAGAAGCCGCAGGGCGACGCTCGCCATCGAGCGCCACTTTTTCGAGCAACGATCCCGATAAGAAGGTACCCATCTTGTCCGCTGCTACCTTGCGAAACGCGGGTCGAACCGGAGAAGATAAGCCTCCTATCTGTATGGCCACGGAGAGACTTAGGGAGTGTTAGTTCAGAAGATCCCTCAATCCACCTTGAGCACCGTATAGCCCGCGTTCTTGATGTGTGCGTTCAAGTAACTGCCAATGCTCGGTGCTGCGATTAGTTCATGATAGAGAGGCCCGGGGATATCAAGGTACTGGTACACCCCGCCATTGAGGAACGCAACTTCCAACGTCTTGGTCGTGGGGTCATAGCCAACCTCGGCCACGTTGCTGCTCACTACCCGGCGGCGGTTCATTCGTTGACTTCCTTTTCGTCGTCTCCAGATTCCAAGACCGCAAACTTGGACGCCATCGTTGGGTTCTTTCGGGTCAGCTTCTTGATGGTCACGTCCTGAGCCTTGTCGTTCGCCAGCCGCAGGTTGCGTTCGGAGCCGAGCAGGGCTTCTTTCGCTTTTTGGAGTCTGTCGATCGACTTGTCGATTTCGTCGATGGCGGTATGGAAACGCCGAGCGGCAAGCTCGTAGTTCTTGCCGAACGCCGTCTTGAACGAATCGAGATCGTTCTCAAAGTTGGTGATGTCGATGTTCTGTGCCTTCACGAGCGCGAGTTCCGACTTGTAGGCGAGGGCGTTGAGGGCGGCGTCGCGCAGAAGCGTGATGAGCGGGATGAAGAATTGTGGTCGTATCACGTACATCTTCGGGAACCGGTACGAGACATCGACTATGCCCGTATTATAGAGATCGTTTTCTGGTTCCAGCAAGGAGACCAGGATGGCGTACTCGCAGTTCTTCTCGGCGCGGTCCTTATCCAGTTCCTTGAAGAAGTCCTCGTTTTTTTTCTTGGTAGCGGTAGTGTCGCTCTCGTTTTTCATTTCGAACATGATTGACACGATCTCGGTGCCGGCCGGATCTTCGTCCCGAAAGATGTAGTCGCCCTTGCTGCCGGAACGCGCGTCGTTGTCCTTCTCGAAATAAGCGCGAGGGAAGGCCGTCGCGCGGATACGGTTGAACTCGATCTCACAGTGCTGCTCGAGCGTCTCTCCGACCATCTTCGTCGATAGCTTGGCCTTGAGGTCGCGCAGGCGTTCGATCTGCTCTTCGCGGTCCCTCAGTTGAGTCTCGTACTTGTCTTTCAACGAGGTTTCGGCGAGCTGCTTCTCGAGCTCGGACCTTTCGAAGCTGCTCCTGTACTCGTCCCGCTCCTGCTGAACGAGACTAACGGCTTCGGTCACTGCCAGCTTCTGCGACACCTCAGTGGCTTTGAGCTCCGATGTCAGCCGTTGCACCTCCGCGTCCTTCGCCGCCGCGGCTTTTTGCAGCTCTGCCGCCAGCCGCGCTTCCGCGAGGTCCGCGGCGGAACGGCTCTCGGATTTTGCTTTATCCAGTTCGCCCGACAGCAGGTCGCGCTCTCTCTCGAGCTCGGACAACGCCTCGGCGACGGCAAGCTTCTGCTCGACCTCGCGGGACTCAAGCTGAGCCTTCAGCTTTTGGACTTCGGCTTGGTTGGAAGATGCGGCTCTCTCCAACTCGACTGCCGCCTTCGCTTCCACGATTTCGATCGCGCTGCGCTTGTCTTCATCGGCGAGCGTCAATCTTTCGTGCAGCTGCTTGTCGAATTCGCGGTCGCGGACCTGGCGGGCGATGTCCGCGTAGCCGGCCTCGTCTACCGTGAACGTCTGCCCGCAGTGCGGACACTTGATTTCGTGCGTCATTGCGTATCCTCTTCGTTGAGCCGGGTGTGAGTACCGTTGACAGCGACTGCGACGTTACCGGTAAGACGCACGATTTCGTCGACCGCGCTTGCGAGAACGTCGGGCACGTCGTCGGTGCTTGCAGCGAACACCGCGTTCCGGTACGCGAGAAGGTTCTTGTTGCTGCGAGCGGCGAGCGTGATGCCCGCTGCGTCGAGGGCGGCGACGAAGCTGGGCCACGAGCCCAGCTCCTCTTCGATATCGTCTTTCCAGATAGTGAACCCCTCACTCACGACGGTGGGGTCTCCGAAGGAGTATGGAAGGGCGCCGCGAGCGGCCTCCGATACGAGAGGAAGCGAAGCTACGAGGGTGTTCGTCGCGGCCCTGTGGCTTCCGTGCGCGTTCTCCCGCGCGGCGAGCACCTCGTCGTCAGTCTTGTCTCTGTAGACCTTCCGGCCGGCGGTGCCGTGATCTCCGTCGGCCATGACGTAGGTCGGCACGCCCAGAGCGTCCAGGATCGCGCGCGCGATCCGGAGGCCACCCTTGCCTTCGACGGAAAGGACGGTGATACCCAGCCGGTCCAAATCCGATCCGCGGACAGACGCCAGGGCTTCCATCACGATCCGGTCAGTCTGCCCCTCCACCAGAACCACCGCGTCCGCGAAGAACCCTTCGGAGAATTCGGTCGGAACTCTGGCGACGATCTCCTTGGCAATCTTCTCGGCGTCGATCGACGAAGCCGCGGCGACGGAGTGGACGGAGGCAGTCGAGACAGAGGTGGCTCCGTCCGCATAGGTGAAGCGGTGGAGGTTGTCGAACTGTTCCGGCTGAATGAAGTAAGGGCTGTGGGTGGCCAGAAGAACCTGCACGTTCGGTTGAACGCTCAGCTCGAGCAGGGTCCTCGCGAATGCGCGCGCACGGACCGGATGCTGATAGATCTCCGGCTCTTCGAGGCCGACGATGATGCTCGGCAGGCTGCCGAGAGATTCTTCAAGCCGGATCAGGGCGGCGGCCTCGTCTTCGCCCTCTTCCGCTTCGTGATTCTGGCGGGTGAGCGCCTCGTCCGGCACCATAGCCTGGAACATGGAGATCATCACCGCGCGCTGCACACCGTGTCCCTGTCGGGAGACGTCGTTGGTCACGCCCGAGATGGTCACGGCGGTGCTGATGGAAGGGTCGATTTTTGGAACGAACTCGGGCACTGTCGGCGTCAGCGACACGCTGGCGTTCGGAATGAGCGTGGCCAGGCGCGAGTTGATGCGGTTGGCCTGCACGCCGGTAGCTCCCTCGATACTCTTGCGGATTTCGCCCGTCAGCTCCGCAACCGCGTCGGAGTGCTTGAGCAGCCAGGCAGCCTGTGCCCGAGCGCTGGCGGCCGCCATGAACGCGCCGACCAGCTCCGTGAGCGCGGTGCCTCGCGAGGCGGTGCCAACTTCGCCGGCGATGCTCGTCGCAGCCGGAATGAGCACGAAGCGCACGCACTCCCGAAGCACGTTGGCACCGTTCCATCCCATCATCTGGTTCGCGTCCGAGTCGGCCACCTCTACCAGCTTCGAAAGGTTTGCGGGGTCGGATTCCCAGGCGTTCAACGCCTCGAGTATCGCGTCTTTGCTTGCGTTCCCGGCCAGCTCAGCGAGGTCAGGGTGTTGCGCCCGGAGGTCCCGGTACCCCTGTCTGCGAGCCGCGATCGCCTGGTCCGCCCGAACGTCCGCGAAGCCCGGCCCCTGCCGGGCGTTTCCGACGGTCTTCGTCTGCTTGGTGTCCGCGTACCAGGTGCGGCGAATCTCCACCCGTGCGCCGCGGCCATACTGCTGCAGGCGCTCGCGGTCTTTGGCGGTGAGATCGACGAACGTAAGGGCGACTTCGACCGTGGAGCCTGGCTCTAGGGTGTCGGGTCCTGAGCAGCCGTGCACGTCGCTTTCCGAAAGCGCGGTCCCGTTGAAGAACCAATCCAGCGCATACAAGACGGAGGATTTGCCTGACCCGTTCGAACCGATCAATGCAGCGTACTCGTCGAGTTCAAGAACGACTTCTTTCAGGCTTCTATAGTTGCGAATAGTAATTTTTTCGATGCGCATCTGGCTTCCTCCCCTAGCTTTCGTAACGGCATCCACTAGATGCCACAATTGTAATTTGTGCGGTTCGCAGCAGGCTGAAACAGCGTGATCTTAGTTTGCCATATCTGATCGAGAAATAGAAAGCGCCTTTCACTTTGATGGCGGCTCGGGTCGGCCGGATTCCTCGTCCCCTGCTAGCTCTGTAATTCCATCGATGCTTATGACCTCGTCCAAGCCCTCTTCGCCGTCCGCGTCAGTGTCGAACGGGAAAGCGTCCGTCCGGTCGAGCTGGGAATACTTGTCGAGGAGGAACCGGCGCCGGTACGCCGTGTCGGCCGCGTCGACGACGCTCTCGAGGGTGGCCCAGTTGAAGGCGCTACCGAGCGCGATGCCCACCGCGGGGACGGCCTTGCCAAGGCCTTTCTTGGTCAACCGGATGCCCATCTGCTGGGCGAACCGCGCTGAGGCTTTCGAGATGAGCGATTTGTTCAGGATCTGCCAGGAACTGCCGCGGACGAGCGCCTGCGTGAGCCGGGACAGGTCCGAGAACGCCGCGGCTTTCGCGGCCTGCGAGGTGGCGGTACCGACGTTGATGACTGACATTACGAAAAGTTTCTCGGCCGGCTCCTCCGGGTCGTATCCGTAGAGCAGTGCGATATGGCCGACGCTGCGTGAAGACATGGCCAACACCGCGGCGGCGTCTGCGGTGAAGGCCACGGCGATCGCGGTTCCCGAAGGCGCTGCGGCGGCACCTGCGGTGGCGGGCACAACGATCTCGCTGCCTGAGATTACGAATGCAGCACCTGCGCCCGAAAACGCCGCGACGGCCGGATAAGCCCACGCGACCGTGCGGCCCTTCACCGAGTCGACCTGCTCAAGATCCAATTTCCGGACGTCCGCGAGCCTGGCAACGTCGTGCCCGCGCTGTTGATGACGCCTCACGACGCGCTGCGGCGACAATCCCAGCCGCGACAGTCGAGCGGTCGAGTCGCGTGCCGACTTCGCTGCCGTCACGCTCCAATCGACGATGCCGTCCGGAACCGCGTCGACTACGCGGCGCGCGCCCGTCCCGACCGCGCTGGAAGCTTTCGACACCAACTGCCGACCGCCCTGCACCACGGCCCGCGTTCTTGCGCGTCCCTCCATCGCAACCGCGGCTCGCTTTGCTGCCGCGTGGACGCCTCCGGCGATCCTCCGATTTGCATCAGCCATCGCTCGGGACGTAGGCCGCTGTCTGAAGCGCTGCACCTGTTCCCAAGCCATGAGCTCATAGTCCGAAGGTTCCGTCATGTTTGGAGCATAAGGCAGAGCGCCAGGCGGCGCGTCGTGCAGTGGTCGCACTGTCAGACAGGAAAACGGACTCGTCGGCGGTGGCGCGATCCGGCTCGCTGTCCTACCGACGCTCCCACTACGGCCCGGTGGACAGCGACGTTGTGCCGTAGCACGTGGTGGGCCAGCCTCTTTGCCGGACAAGCGGTGAGGCCCATGTGGATCATTCGAGACTTGCGCTCGGACAGCTTGCTTACGTGTCTGCCTTAGACAGGGTCATGACTGGGACGGAACGCCAGACTGCTCCTGCTCCTGCTCCTGCTCCTTGACCGTGGCTGGTCTCTGGCGAACCGGATCAGTTTCACGGATGTCGGTACGAACTAGAGCCAGGACAGCCAGGTTGTTCTCGATCATCTTTACCAACGACTCGCACGCTGAACTCCGTTTGATGCCGTGAGCTTGCATGGTCATCGACGTCCGCCTTGCGACCTGATGGTTACTCCGGCTCTGCGAAGCTTGTGGATGACCGACTGACGTGAGATGCCGAACTCGCCAGCGATCGTGCGTGAGGTTTCGCCCGCTTCGTACATGCGGATCATGCGATCGGTCATGGCTGCCGTCACCCGGACCACCGGCTTTTTCCTGATGGCGGGCCGGTGGACGTGCTGAGGCGTCTCGTTAAGGGTGTTGGCACTGACTGACGCCAGGACAACCAAGCGTCACAGAGAAGGCCCCGGTCCAGTCGGACCGGGGCCTTCTTGGTGCGCCGACCGTCGCGCCGGCGTTCGCCGCGTTGGCCGTCGTGCTGGCCGTCGCGCTGGCCGTCGTGCCGGCTGTCGCGCTGGCCGTCGCGCCGGGGCCGAGTCTCGGCTGGGCGGACACTTTCGCGCGCTCGTGGCGCGAGCAACGTCCGCGGGGCCGAGTCTCGGGCCACCCGGTAAGCTCGGCGGATGGGCACCCTCACCGTCGCCGCGGCGCAGTTCGCGCCCGTGGACGACCCCGCCGCGAACCTGGAGACCGTCCGGACCGCCGCCGTCGACGCGGCCGCCCGTGGGGCTGACCTGCTCGTCACGCCGGAGTACACGTCCTACTTCACCGCCGACATCGACGACCGGTTCGTGGCCGCCGCACAACCCCTGGACGGCCCGTTCGTCACCGGCCTGCAGACCATCGCCCGCGAGGTCGGCATCGCCCTCGTCGTCGGCATCGCCGAGCGCGCCGACACCCCGGGCCGCTTCCGGAACACCGTCGTCGCGGTCCTGCCCGACGGATCGATCGCCGAGACGTACCGGAAGGTGCACCTCTACGACGCCTTCGGCTCGAAGGAGTCGGACCGCATCGAGTCCGGTGACCCCGAGCAGCTGCCCGTGTTCTCGCTCGGGGGCGTCCGCGTCGGCCTCGAGACCTGTTACGACCTGCGCTTCCCCGAGGTCACACGCCGACTCGTCGCGCCCGAACACGGGGCGGCTGACGTCGTGGTCCTGCCCGCCGAGTGGGTCCGGGGTCCCGGCAAGGAGCACCACTGGCCGGCAGACTGGACCCGATGGACTGGCAGACGACCCCCGAGGACTCCGTGCCGTCCACCCTCGTGCCCGGGACCGAACTCGGCACCCTCGGCAAGCCGCCGGTCACCGG
>NZ_BACZ01000414.1 GCF_000333375.1 Curtobacterium sp. B18 | reverse complement strand
CTGTTGAAAACGACTTATCGACGAGCGGCGACAGCGTAGCCGGCGAACTGTTCGAGATTGCGGACCAGCGCGCCGCGCAGCGCGGAATCGGCCGACACCGGATCGGCATCGACGGTGAAGTGCGGC
>NZ_BACZ01000415.1 GCF_000333375.1 Curtobacterium sp. B18 | reverse complement strand
CCTCCAGGCGGTCACGTCTCCATCCGCACGGCCGGGCCCGGCGACGAGACTCGGCCATGCGGACACCTGCGCGGTGCTGCGCCCCGCGTGACGTCCGCCCTGCCGAGTCTCGGCACAGCGGAACGCCCCCGCGCCGGAGACCGGTGCGGGGGCGTTCGTGGTGCCGTGCGTGTCAGACGCCGAAGTAGAGCTCGTACTCAAACGGGTGCGGGCGCTGGGCGAGGGGGAGGATCTCGTTCTCACGCTTGTAGTCGATCCAGGTCTGGATGAGGTCCTCGGTGAAGACGTTGCCCTTCACGAGGAACTCGTGGTCGGCCTCGAGCGCGTCGAGCGCCTCGTCGAGCGAGCCCGGGACCTGGGGGATGCCCTTGGCCTCCTCCGGGGGGAGCTCGTAGAGGTCCTTGTCGACCGGCTCGTGCGGCTCGATGCGGTTCTGGATGCCGTCGAGGCCCGCCATGAGCTGCGCTGCGAACGCGAGGTACGGGTTGCCCGAGGCGTCCGGCGCGCGGAACTCGATGCGCTTGGCCTTGGGGTTCGTGCCCGTGATCGGGATGCGGATCGCGGCGGAGCGGTTGCCGGCCGAGTAGACCAGGTTGACCGGGGCCTCGAAGCCCTTCACCAGACGGTGGTACGAGTTGATCGACGGGTTGGTGAAGGCGAGCAGCGCGGGAGCGTGCTTGAGGATGCCGCCGATGTACCAGCGGGCGACGTCCGAGAGGCCGCCGTAGCCGTTCTCGTCGTAGAACAGCGGCTTGCCGTCGCTCCAGAGCGACTGGTGGGTGTGCATGCCCGAGCCGTTGTCACCGAAGAGCGGCTTCGGCATGAACGTGGCGACCTTGCCCCACTGGTCGGCCGTGTTCTTGACGATGTACTTGAACTTCAGGATGTCGTCCGCGGCGTGGACCATCGTGTCGAACTTGTAGTTGATCTCCTGCTGGCCGCCGGTGCCCACCTCGTGGTGCGAGCGCTCGAGCTCGAAGCCCGCCTCGATCAGCTTGAGGGTGATGTCGTCGCGCAGGTCCGCCGTCTTGTCGACCGGCGAGACGGGGAAGTAGCCGCCCTTGTACGGGGTCTTGTTGGCGAGGTTGCCGCCCTCTTCCTCGCGGCCGGTGTTCCACGCGCCCTCTTCGGAGTCGACCGAGTAGAACGACTTGTTCTGGGTGACCGAGTAGCGGACGTCGTCGAAGATGTAGAACTCGGCCTCGGGGGCGAAGAACGCGGTGTCCGCGATGCCCGTCGACGCGAGGTACTTCTCCGCCTTCTTGGCCACCTGGCGCGGGTCGCGACCGTAGATCTCGCCGTTCCGCGGGTTGTAGATGTCGAAGATCATGATCAGCGTGCGCTCGGCGCGGAACTGGTCGATGTACGCCGTGGTCACGTCAGGGATGAGCTGCATGTCCGACTCGTGGATCGACGCGAAGCCGCGGATCGAGGAGCCGTCGAAGAGCTGACCGACCGAGAAGAAGTCCTCGTCGACCGTGGATGCCGGGATGTTGAAGTGCTGCTGCACGCCGGGCAGGTCGGTGAAGCGGATGTCGAGGAACTTGACGTCCGTGTCCTTGATGAAGGCCAGGACCTCGGAGGAATCGCTGAACATGTGTGTCGATCTCCTGGGGGTTTGGGTGATGTGGAGGTGCCGCGGGTGCACCCTCCGACGAGGCTATTGACACAGGGTTTCCCGGACATGACTGGATTGTTTCGTGCGTGTTACGTCGACCGGTTCGCCTACGCTTGGGGCATGGCCCGCAGCACCAGTTCGTCGTCCGCGTCGTCCTCCGGGGGATCGGGGCACCCGGACGGCTGGCCGGGGAAGGACCTCGGTCTGCCCGAGGAGGGGCCGCGCAGCGTGGGGCGGATCGGCCGTCGCGTCGTGGCCCTGCTCATCGACGGTGCACTCGCGGACCTCGTGGCGTACGTGACCGGGGTGTGGTCGCCGGTGAACGGCTCCGGCGACATCGCGCACTCGTGGATCCAGATCGCGATCTTCGCGGCGCTGCAGATCCTGTTCATCTGCCTGCTGTCCGGGTCGTTCGGGCACATCTGCGTCGGGCTCCGGGTGGTGCCGATGCGCGGCGGGTACGTCGGGGTCTGGCGGCCCGTGGTGCGGACGCTGCTGCTCTGCCTGGTCGTGCCGGCGTTGATCATCGACCGCGACAGTCGCGGGGCGCACGACCGGATCGCGGGCACGGTGCTCGTCCGGCGCTGACGCGCGGGGGCGCTGGTGCGCTCGGTCTGCACGGTGTTCTGTCCGCACGGTGCGTGGTTGTCCGGCCGGGCGCCGCACGGTGCGTGGTTGTTCGGCTGGTGCGAGGTTGCTCGCTGGGTGCGGCGCTGCGGGCTCGCACGGTGCTGCCAACCTCGCACGGATTGGCGTGACCCGCACCGTGCTTTGCGCCGGACGGGGCCCGTCGGCCGGTGCCGCACGGTGCGTGGTTGTTCGGCCGGCGCGAGGTTGCCCGCTCCGCGCGGCGCTGCAGGCTCGCACGGTGCCGCCAACCGCGCACGGATTGGCGTGGCCCGCACCGTGCGCCGCGTGCGACGAAGCCCGTCGGCCGGTGCCGCACGGTGCGTGGTTGTCCGGCCGGTGCGAGGTTGCCCGCTCCGTGCGGCGCTGCGGGCTCGCACGGCGCCGCCAACCTCGCACGGGCTGGCGAGACCGACACCGTGCGCCGTCAGTCGGACCGAGCCGAGCCGGGTCGGACCGAGCCTCGCCGCGTCCAGAGCCGACTCCACCACGCAGCCCGCACGCGGAACGCCCCCGACCTGGCACGGTCGGGGGCGTTCTCGGTGGACGGGGGAGTCGCTCAGCGCGGACGGCCGGCGCGGGCACGCATCGGGTCCATGCCCTTCGGGATCGACGCGGCCGGGCTCTGCGTGAGCGAGTCGAGCCGGTTCGCGACCGCCAGGACCTCGTTGCGGTTGAGTGCCTTCTTGAACTTGTTCATCGCACGGGGGAGCTTGTGCAGCGTGACGGCGTCGTCAGCCTTGTCGTCCGCGCCACTCGCCACGTGCACGACGTGCACGGGCACGTTCGGGACGATGCGCTGGACCTTGCGGCGCTCCTCGTCGACCTGGCGGTTGAGGTTGCCGCGCTGGCCCTCGGTGATGA
>NZ_BACZ01000416.1 GCF_000333375.1 Curtobacterium sp. B18 | reverse complement strand
CGTAGACGTGGCAGTCGCCGCCGGTCCACACGAACTCGCCGACCTCGAGGCCGGTCTGCGCCGCGATCATGTGGGTGAGCAGCGCGTACGAGGCGATGTTGAACGGGACACCGAGGAACGTGCCGGCAAAGACCGGCAACGACCAGCCCTACGTCCCCGGGTACACGAACGAGGACATCATCTCGGGCAAGTTCGACGCCTACCTCACGCAGTACGCGCAGGCGCTCAAGGCGAACGGCATGCCGCTCGTCATCCGCTTCGACCACGAGATGAACGGCCAGTGGTACAACTGGTCCGAATCGTCGAAGCAGCAGAACGCCGCCGGCTCGTACACCGCGATGTGGAAGCACGTCTGGCAGGTGTTCCAGGACAACGGCGCGAACCAGTACGCGATCTGGGACTGGTCGCCGTCCCGCATCGACAAGCTCGGCAACACGAAGTACCAGACGCTCGAGTACCTGCAGAACTACTACCCGGGTGCCGAGTACGTGGACTGGGTCGGCATGAGCGGCTACTACCGTGACGCCTCCGAGCAGCCGACGTTCGAGAACACGTTCGGGGCCACGCTCGCCCAGATCCGGCAGGTCGCACCCGACAAGAACATCGTGCTCAACGAGATCGGCGCGACCGAGACCGGTGGCAGCGTGTCCGACTCGCAGAAGTCGCGCTGGATCACCTCGCTCTTCGACGCCCTCGCGGACCCCGCGAACGACGACGTCATCGGCTTCGCGTACTTCAGCGAGACCGCGACGACCATCGTCGACGGCACCCGCACGACCAACGACTGGCGCCTCGACTCCCGATCGGACAGCCTCCAGGCCTTCGCCGACGGCATCAAGCGCACCGACATCGACTACGACCTGCAGGAGGTCAAGCAATGACCGCTCAGAAGAAGACCGCGGACTCCCGTCCCGCCCCCGTCATCAGCGTCATCGGCACCGGCTACCTCGGCGCCACCCACGCGGCCGCCATGGCCGAGATGGGCTTCGAGACCATCGGCGTGGACGTCGACCCGGCGAAGCTCGCGGCCCTGTCGGCCGGCGAGGTCCCCTTCTACGAGCCCGGCCTGCCGGAGCTCATCACGAAGCACGTCGCCAGCGGCAAGCTCCGCTTCACGGCCTCGCTGCCCGAGGCGGTCGCCGCGGCCGACGTCCACTTCGTCTGCGTCGGGACCCCGCAGCGCGCCGGGTCGCACGCCGCCAACCTGACCTACGTCGAGAACGCCACGCGCGGCGTCGCCGAGCACCTGACGCACCCCGGCCTGATCGTCGGCAAGTCCACGGTCCCGGTCGGCACCGCCGAGCGGCTCCGCGGGATCGTCCGCGAGTTCACGCCGTCCGGGATCGACGCCGAGCTCATCTGGAACCCCGAGTTCCTCCGCGAGGGCAAGGCCGTCGACGACACCCTGCACCCGGACCGGCTGGTCTGGGGCGGCGCCTCGGCCGCGGCCGACGCGGTCATCCGCGAGGTCTACGCGGCACCCATCGCCGAGGGCACCCCGGTCATCACGACCGACCTCGCCACGGCGGAGCTCGTCAAGGTCAGCGCCAACGCCTTCCTCGCCACGAAGATCTCGTTCATCAACGCGATCTCGGAGATGTGCGCGATCACCGGCGCGGACGTGTCGACCCTGGCGGACGCCCTCGGGCACGACGCCCGCATCGGCCGGAAGTTCCTGAACGCCGGCCTCGGCTTCGGTGGCGGCTGCCTGCCGAAGGACATCCGCGCGCTCATGCACCGCGCGAACGAACTCGGTGCCGGTCGCGTCGTGGGCCTCATGCAGCAGGTCGACGAGATCAACATGGGCCAGCGCGAGCGCGTCATCGACATGACGATCGACGCCCTCGGCGGCTCCGTGCTGAACCGCCGGGTCGCCGTCGTCGGGGCCGCCTTCAAGCCCCTCACCGACGACGTCCGCGACTCGCCGGCGCTCAACGTCGCCGCCGCGCTGCACCTCCGCGGCGCTCAGGTGACGCTCTGGGACCCGGAGGCGATGGAGACCGCCCGCCGCTCCTTCCCGACGCTCACGTACTCGTCGTCGATGACCGGTGCGATCGAGGACGCGGACGTCGTGCTCGTCCTCACCGAGTGGGACGAGGTCATCGCCGCCGACCCGGCCGAGCTCGGCTCGATCGTCGGGCGTCCCACGGTGATCGACGCCCGCAACTGCTTCCCGGTCGGCGACTGGGTCAAGGCGGGTTGGACCGTCC
>NZ_BACZ01000417.1 GCF_000333375.1 Curtobacterium sp. B18 | reverse complement strand
AGCAGCAGCTTCGCTGGGCCCGTGGTTCGCAGTACAACACGCTCCCGATGCTCCCGTGGATGCTCGCCCACGCGCCGATCCTCGCGGTGTTCTTCCTGACCGACATCATCCTGCCGTTCATGCTCTTCGGCGTGATCGCCGGCTGGATCTACCGCGCGTTCACCGGGCAGGGCGAGAACCTGTACCAGGGGATCCTGCAGCAGTACGGCTTCTCGACCGGCTTCGTCTACGTGGCCGCGCTCATGGTCGTCTCGTCGGTGCTCAGCATGGCGATCCGGCAGATGCGGCACCTCGCCGAGAAGCCGAGCGACTTCTTCCGGCTGCCGATGTTCATCATCGTCTCGACGTTCTTCCTCATGCCGATCCGGCTCATCGGCTTCTTCCGTCTGGCGCACGCGTCCGGCTGGGGGACCCGCGCCGGCGCCTACGCCGGTGGCCCGATGGAGGAGGACCCGGCCGACGCCGTGCAGCCGCAGGCCGTCGCCACGCAGACGCCGGTCAGCCCGGTCGACGCGGCGCGGTACACCGACGACCAGGCAGCGGCCGACCGGGCGTTCGACGAGATCTTCGGCGCCGGGGCCAGCGCCCGTCGGACCGGGTTCGACCCGGGTGCCGACGCGACGACCAACTCCACCGCGACGGTCCTCGCCACCCGCCGGGACCGCGAGGGTGTCGCCGCACCGGCTGCCGCGCGCGCCGCCCGGCCGACGAAGGTCCGCCGGTACAACCCGTACGCCGCGATCCCGTACCTGATCGGCTTCGCGATCTTCGCCCTGGAGGCCTTCCTCATTGTCTGACCTCATCCGCTCCTCAGGTGCCTGGTGGGCCCAGTCCAGCAAGCACGCACGGCTCACCGCGGTCGGCACCACCGCCATCGTCCTCGTCCTCGGCCTCATCACCTGGAACGTCTGGGTCTCCCCGGCCGGCTCGGTGTCGACCGCGGTCCACCAGGCGCTCGGGGTGACGCCGCCGAAGAAGAAGATCTCGGCCGCGGAGCTCCAGCAGCAGCTCACGGCAGCGCAGGAGAAGATCTGGGCGCTCGAGGGCAAGCTCGACTCGTCGACGGCGCAGGCCGGGTCGCGTGCCGACCAGATCGCCTCGCTCAAGGCGCAGATCGCGTCGCTCCAGTCCGACCTCGGTTCGGCGAAGGCGGCGGGCTCCGGGTCCGGGTCGGACTCCGCCTCCGGCGGGTCCGGTTCGGGGTCCACCGGTTCCGGTGGCTCCGGGTCGGGCTCCGGTTCCTCCGGGTCCGGCGGCTCGGGTGGGTCCGGGTCCGGCGGCTCCGGATCCGGCGGGTCGGGCTCCGGTTCCGGCTCCGGCTCCGGCTCGGGCGGCGTGACGAACCCGAACCCCGGCCCCTCGACCGACCCGACGACGACGCCGATCAGCACGCCCACCAAGGCGGAGATCCTCGGCCAGCAGTCCCGCTGGTACGGCCTCTACACGGCGCAGTCACCCTTCAACTGGTCCGAGTACGACCAGGTCTCGAAGGAGGTCGGCAAGGCCACGAACATGGTCGGCTTCTTCCAGGGCTTCGACCAGGACTTCAACGCCAACGCGGTCCAGCGCTCGTGGGCGAACGGACGCCTGCCGATGATGACGTGGGAGTCCGTGCCGGCAAAGACCGGCAACGACCAGCCCTACGTCCCCGGGTACACGAACGAGGACATCATCTCGGGCAAGTTCGACGCCTACCTCACGCAGTACGCGCAGGCGCTCAAGGCGAACGGCATGCCGCTCGTCATCCGCTTCGACCACGAGATGAACGGCCAGTGGTACAACTGGTCCGAATCGTCGAAGCAGCAGAACGCCGCCGGCTCGTACACCGCGATGTGGAAGCACGTCTGGCAGGTGTTCCAGGACAACGGCGCGAACCAGTACGCGATCTGGGACTGGTCGCCGTCCCGCATCGACAAGCTCGGCAACACGAAGTACCAGACGCTCGAGTACCTGCAGAACTACTACCCGGGTGCCGAGTACGTGGACTGGGTCGGCATGAGCGGCTACTACCGTGACGCCTCCGAGCAG
>NZ_BACZ01000418.1 GCF_000333375.1 Curtobacterium sp. B18 | reverse complement strand
CGTGCTCGCCCGGCTCGTGGCGACGAGGCCGAGACGGCGGTGCAGCGGCTGGGCGCAGTGGTGGCCGGAGCGCACGGCGATTCCCTGGGCGTCGAGGTACTGGGAGACGTCGTGGGCGTGCACGCCGTCGACGTCGAACGACACGAGTCCCGAGCGCGGCACACCGGCCGGCGGACCGACGACGCGGATCCCCGGCACGGCGGCGAGTCCGGTCAGCATGCGTTCCGCGAGGTGTTCCTCGTGCGCGCGGATCCGCTCCGTGCCGATGCCCTGCAGGTACCGCACGGCCTCGGCGAGGGCGACGGCCTGCGAGACGGGCTGCGTGCCGGCCTCGAACCGCTCGGGCGCCGGCATGTACTCGGAGCCCTCCATCGTCACCGTGGTGATCATCGAACCACCGGTGCGGAACGGCGGCAGGGCGTCGAGCAGCTCGTGGCGGCCCCAGAGCACGCCGATGCCGTTCGGCCCGAGCATCTTGTGGCCGGAGAACGCCGCGAAGTCGACACCGAGCTCCTGCACGTCGAGCGGTCGGTGCGGGGCCGACTGGCACGCGTC
The DNA here is from genome assembly GCF_000333375.1 of Curtobacterium sp. B18. Taxonomy (GTDB): domain Bacteria; phylum Actinomycetota; class Actinomycetes; order Actinomycetales; family Microbacteriaceae; genus Curtobacterium. Next base: position 1,072 of record NZ_BACZ01000418.1, on the reverse strand, counting down.
GAGCACCACGAGCGCACCGTGTGCGTGGGCGGCGGCGACGACGGCCGACACCGGGGCGATCATGCCGGTCACGTTCGAGACGTGGGCGAAGGCGACGACCTTCGTCCGGTCGGAGACCAGTGCGGCTGCGGCCTCGGCCGTCCAGGTGCCGTCGTCGGCGACCGGGACCCAGCGGAGGGTCGCGCCGGTCAGCGCGGCGAGCTCCTGCCACGGCACGAGGTTCGCGTGGTGCTCGGCCTCGGTGACGAGGATCTCGTCCCCGGCTGCCAGCCGGAACCGCTCGGCGTCGACGCCGCCGCGACCACGGCTGGCGTTCGCCATGCCGTAGGCGACCAGGTTCAGGGCGTCGGTGGCGTTCGCGGTCCAGACGACCTCGGACGGCGTCGCGGCACCGATGAACCCGGCGACCGTGGCACGGGCGTCCTCGTAGGCGTCGGTGCTCAGGGCGGCGAGGGTGTGCGCACCGCGGTGGACGGCGGCGTTGTCCTGCTCGAGGAACCGACGTTCGGCGTCGAGGACCTGCCGGGGTCGTTCGGCGGTGGCCCCGGAGTCGAGGTAGGCGAGCGGGAACCCGTTGACCTCCTGCTGGAGGATCGGGAAGTCCTGCTTGATCGCCTCGACCTCGGACTCGGTGAGCGGTTGGTTCGGCGCCACGACAGTCACCAGTCAATCGTGGTCTGCTCGCGGCCAGGAGTCCAGTCGGACGGGCACCGCTGACGGCGAACGGCCCCGGACACGTGGTCCGGGGCCGTCCGCACGGTGCGCGGGAAGCGCGTCACTCGTCGCGCGGGAAGCGCGTCACTCGTCGCGCGGGAAGCGCGTCACTCGTTGCCGACCTGCTTGTCCGCGGCGTCGCGGGCGCCGTCGATCTTGTCGTCGAACTTGCCGCCGGTCGCCTTCTTCACGGCGTCGGCGACACCGTCGAGCACCTTGTCGCTGATCCCCTCGGCCTTCTCGCTCTTCAGGGCGTCCTGGACCTTGCCGTCCTTCAGGAACTCCTGGGCCTTGTTGATGAGGATCCGCGTGGTGCCGGCGGGGTAGACCTGCCGGTGCGAGTGCTTGTAGCCGTCGA
>NZ_BACZ01000419.1 GCF_000333375.1 Curtobacterium sp. B18 | reverse complement strand
CGACGCGATCACGAAGGACGGCGAGACCGTCTGGCCCGCACCGTGACCCGGGTGGGTCGCGCGGGCGCGCGACCGAGACGATGCCGTCGTTGGCGCCGAGGAGGCCGGCGCGCAGCCAGTTCAGCTTGGCGGCGCTGGCGGTGTCGTGGTCGGTGGTGGGGAGGACGAGGTCGGTTGCGGTCGACATGGACGTCAGGATGCCACGCCGTCGCGAGCGGCGCCAGCATGGTGAGGCTACCCTGATCAGGGGTTTTCTGGTGAGGACAGCCTCACCTCACCTCGTGCGGAGTGCGGGAAGCCGCATCGGGACCGCACCCTCGGCCACCGGCCGGAACGTCCGGTCGCCGAGCTGTCACGATCGTCGTATGAGCAGGGGAATCAGGATCGACCACGTGGGCGTCACGGTGCCGGACATCGACGCAGCCACGGCGTTCTTCGAGGCGGCGTTCGACGCCGTCGTCCTGTACGACATGCGGTGCCGCTCGGAGGAGCCGAACGGCACCCCCGAGGCGCACCGCTACCTCGGGATCCCGTCGACGATGGCGCAGGGCGCGATGCGCATGCTCGCACTCCCGGAGGGGCCGGGGCTGGAGCTCTTCGAGTACCTCGGACCGGACCAGCGCGGCGCGGTGCACCCCGCGGACATCGGTTGGCAGCACCTCGCGATCCACACCGACGACCTCGACGACACGCTCGCCCGCATCGAGGCCGCCGGGGGCACCCGCAACTCGGACCCGCGAGACCTGCGCGGGCTCGAGGCCGGCGAGGGGAACCGGTTCGTCTACACGAGGACCCCGTGGGGATCGACGCTCGAACTCGTCAGCTACCCGACGCCCCAGCCGTACCTGCTCGTGGCGCCCCGGGCGAAGTGGGCCCCGTGGCCGAGTGCGGTGGACGCGCTGCAGTCGCCCCTGCCCGAACCCGCGTAGCCGGAGCCGTCCGGGCGCCGTCCGCGACCCACGCACGGGTGGGCCGGCCGCTCAGCGCGTGCGGGAAGGGCTCGCCGACGGGTTCGAACCCCGCGCCGCGGTACAGCCGGAGCGCCGGCGCGTTGTCGTCGAGGGCGTGCAGCAGGGTCCGGGCGTACCCGGCGGCACCGGCCTCGGCGACGGCGCGCTGCAGCAGGGACCGACCGAGTCCGTGGCCCTGCGCGCGCGGATCGACGGCGAGCAGCGAGAGGTACGCCGCATCGTCCGGGTCGCCCGGCAGTCCCGTCCCCGGCTCGGTGACGAGCGCGAAGCCGGCGAGTGCGGAGGCCGCCGACACATAGCCGGCGGGCGCGGGGCTGGCGGGCGCGGAGCCGGCGGGCGCAGACCCCGCGGGCACGGAGCCGGCGAGCGCGGCCGACGACGGCGAGGACGCCACGACGAGTGCGACACGGGCGGCCGCGAACTTCGACCGGGCACGGTCCCGGACCGCCGCCGACCGGGGCACACCGTCCCGCGCCGCGACCGCCGCCGTCCACAGCTCGATGCAGGCCGCGGCCTCGTCCCGGGCGGCGGCACGCACGACGAAGGACGACCCGGTCACCCGCTCAGCGTACGACCGCCCGCTCCCCGACCCGGAACGACGCCCCGCGGTGCTCCGCCGGCAGCCGGTCGCCGCGGCCGTGCAGCTTGTGCCGCAGGGAGCCGGGCTCGTACCCGTCGGGGTAGACGCCGCGGGCGCGGAGCTCCGGCACGACGAACTCGATGACGTCCTCCCACGTGCCGGGTGTCACCGCGTAGGCGAGGTTGAAGCCGTCCACGTCGGTCTGCTCCTGGATCTCGACGAGCCGGTCGGCGATGGTCGCACCGCCACCGACCGCGACGGGGCCGAGGCCGCCGATCGCGGTGTGCCGGGCGAGGTCCCGGATCGTCCACTTCGACCCGTCGGACCCGGTGGCCGCCGCGATGTTGGCCGCCGCCGACTGGATCGCGTTCGACTCGACGTCCCCGAGGGGCTCGTCGAGGTCCCACTGCGACAGGTCGACACCCATCCAGCCGGAGTTCAGCACGAGCGCGCCGAGCTCCGACGCGTACGACAGGTAGTCCTCGTACTTCGCCTGGGCGAGCTCGTCGGTGGCGTCGGTGATCACGGTCAGCAGCGTGTAGACGCGGGCGGCGTACCGGTCGCGGCCAGCGGCCTCCAGGGCGTCGCGGACCTTCCCGACCGTCACGGCGAGCTGCTCGACGGTCGGCGCGCCGACGAACACCGCCTCGGCGTTCTCGGCCGCGAAGCGGATACCGCGCGGCGAAGCGCCGGCCTGGTAGATCACGGGCGAGCGCTGCACGGACGGTTCGGAGAGGTGGATCCCGGGGACGTCGAAGTGCGTGCCGTGGTGCTCGATCGGGTGCACCTTGGCGGGGTCGGTGAAGACGCCGGTCTCGCGGTCCTCGACCACGGCGTCGTCCTCCCACGAGCCCTCCCACAGCTTGTAGAGGACCTCGAGGTACTCGTCGGCGACGTCGTAGCGGTCGTCGTGCGAGAGCTGGTCGGTCTGGCCCATGTTCCGCGCGGCGCTCGGCAGGTAGCCCGTCACCACGTTCCAGCCGACACGGCCCTTCGTGAGGTGGTCGAGCGTCGACATGCGCCGGGCGAACGGGTACGGGTGTTCGTAGGCGGTCCCGGCGGTGATCCCGAAGCCGAGGTGCTCGGTCACCGACGCCATCGCGGAGACGAGCAGGATCGGGTCGTTCACGGGGACCTGCGACCCGGTGCGGAGCGCGGCCTCGTTCGAGTCGCCGTACACGTCGTAGGTGCCGAGGACGTCGGCGATGAAGATGCCGTCGAAGTTCCCGCGTTCGAGGAGCTGCGCGAGGCCGGTCCAGTAGGACAGGTCGTTGTAGTGACGGGACCGGTCGCGCGGGTGGCGCCAGAGCCCGGAGGACTGGTGCGCCACGCAGTTCATGTCGAAGGCGTTGAACCGGATCTGGCGGTGCTCGCTGTTCGTGCTCACGGCCGTGACGCTACGGCTCGTTCCCCCGTGCGTCACGCATGGTGACGAACCGTGACGTGCGGACTGCGGTCCAGGAGGGACGGTGCGGGCCCGACCCGCGCCTCCCGGACCGCAGACCGGTCGCGTCAGGAGCGCGTGGTCGCCTCGCGCGCGGCGGCCTCGGCCGCCACCCACGCGAGCATCCCGCACTTGACCCGCATGACGAACTTCGAGACGCCGTGGAAGGCGATGAGGTCCTCGAGCACGTCCTCGTCCGGCTCGCCGGCGCCCCGGGACCGCATCATGGTGCGGAACTCCTCGGTGAGGGCGAGGAGCTCGGGCACCGTGCGGCCGACCGCCATGTCCGTGAGGACCGACGCCGAGGCCATCGAGATCGAGCAGCCGTCCCCCTGCCACGCGAGTGCGGCGATGCG
>NZ_BACZ01000420.1 GCF_000333375.1 Curtobacterium sp. B18 | reverse complement strand
GGGAACGTCAGCCGACGCGCGCGATCCGCACGTCGACGCGGCTGAGCGGCAGGCCGTGCGCGGTCGCGGCGTCGAGCGCCGCGAGGTGCGCCGCACGCGCGGTCTCCGGGGCCGGCACGGAACCGTCGGTGCCGATCACGACGCGGAGCACGTCGTCGTCGAGGACCACGTGCGCGACCGAGGCGCGGGACGCGAGGCGCTTCGCCGCGTCGACCGCGCTGCCGAGCGTCGGGCGTGCGCGGTACAGCTCGGCGACCCCGGGGACAGCGAGGACGGCGGCCTCGATCTCGGCGAAGGTCTCGTCCTGGGTGCTCATGCTCGGTCCTCCTCGGCGTCGTCGTCCGGCTCGTCGGTCGAGGGTGGCAGGAGGTCCCGCACCACGACGTCCACGGACGCCACGACGAGGTCGGTCTCGGTCGCGAGGACCTCGGCGACGGTCTCGCGGATGTCCGACGCCACCCGCTGGATCGTCGACCCGGCGCGGACCGCGATCTCGACGACGACCCGGACCGGCGCGCCGAGCTCGGTGACGTCCCCCTCGAGCGTGCAGCGTGCGATGAGGGCGTCGGGCACCGCGTCGCCGGCGGTGCGCACGAGGGAGCGGATGGCCCCCTCGGTCATCACGGGACGCTCGGTGGGCGCCACCGGACGGAGCGGGACGTCGCGCCCGGCGCGGGCCTCGAGCGAGATGTTGGCGAGCACGCCGCTGATCCACGACTCGTCGGCCGGGGCCTCCTGTTCGGCCGCGGCCTCGAGCGAGCCGAGCGACGACTGCCGGAGCCGCACGATGGCCGCGAGGGCGTTCTGGCACGCGGCGGAGTGGTCGATGCTCGGGTCGGCCGGCTGCATCCCGGCGTCGAGGTAGTCGGCCAGTTCGTCGATCGTGTGGCCGTCGAGGTCGTCGGGTTCGAGGGAGTCGAGTCGGACGGGATCGGATTCGGTCATCGCCATCCCTCCATGAGACGGATCATGTTCTTGCGCGCCCGGGACAGCAGGCCGCGGACGGTCGAGGGCGGGAGGTGCAGTTCCTCCGCGATCGCTTCGTACGAGTACTCGAGCACTTCCTTCATCAGCCACGTCCGCCGTTGCGCCTCGGGGAGTTCCGCGAGCGCGGTCTCGACCGCTTCCTCGCGGGAACGGGCCTCGGCCACGCGGTCCGGAGCGTCGTCCGACGGCGCCTCGACCTCGAGCTCGGTCACGTCGTCGTGGAAACGACGGGCCCGGATGCGGTCGATGCACTTCCGGCTGAGGATGCGCATGAGCCACGCCTTGACCCGGGCGCCGTCCTGCAGCGTGTCGAGCTGGTTCCAGGCGGTGATGAACGTCTCCTGCACGACGTCGTCGAGTTCGTCGGTCGACCCGAGGGTCCGTCGCGCGTAGGCGCGGAGCAGCGGCGTGTGCCGTCGGATGAGGACCTCGAACGCCCGGACGTCGCCGTCGGCCGATCGACCGGCGAGGACGCCGTCGTCGAGGTCGGTGAGGGGCTGGTGGGGCACGGTCTCCTTCTACCGGTGCGGGGTCGGGGATTCCTGTGTGTGCAGGACCTTCATCGGTCCGACGGGTCGCGCCGCCAGCGATCGGATGCGGACCTGCGCCAGGACGTGCTCGTCCCCGACACGGACGGGTGCCGGACGCACGGGGTGCGCCGGGTGGGCAGCAGGTGCGGTTCGGGTCATGGTGGGTTCCTCCATCGGTGTCGTCCACCGATGGGACGGAGCGGACACCCGGATCGTCACACTTCTCCGCACACGAGAACTGCGGCAGGCTTGTGGGCATGTCCCTCGTCACCGCCGTCTGCCGCGTCGACCGCCTGCTGCCGGACTCCGGGACCATCGGCGTGACCGCGATCGACAAGCGTCCCGTCGACGGCCCCGTCCGGATCCGCCCGCTCGGGTTGTACGCCGACGTGCAGGCGGACCGGAAGCACCACGGCGGCGCGGACCAGGCGGTGTACGCCTACGCGGACGAGGACGCGGCGTACTTCGCCGACCTCCTCGACCGCGACGTCCCGCCGGGGCTGTTCGGTGAGAACCTGCGCACCTCGGGCATCGACGTCACCGGCGCCGTCACCGGTGAGCGCTGGCGGATCGGCGAGACCCTCGAGCTCGAGGTCACGATCCCGCGCATCCCCTGCGGTACCTTCGCGCGCCGGATGCGGGTCGACAAGTGGGTGAAGCGGTTCACGGAGGAGGGCCGACCGGGCGCGTACCTCCGCGTGGTGCGGTCCGGACCGGTGTCCGCCGGTGACCCCGTCGTCGTCACCCGCCGGCCCGACCACGGCGTCACGATCGGCCAGCTCTTCCGGGGGCTGACGCCCGAGCAGGCCGAAGCGGTGCTGGCGTCCGGACACGGTCCGGGGCCCGGCGGCCCGGGGACGGGTGGGCTCGCGCCGAAGGTCGTCCGCGAGGCGTCGAAGGTCCTCGCGCGGACGACCGCCTGAGCGGAGCGCCGACCGTCAGCCCTGCTGCGCGCGGCGCACGGGGTCGATCGGGCGCTTCGCCGCGGGGAGCTTCGCCACGACGAGGTCGTACGCGTTGCCGACGAGGTCCTCGACGAGGGTCTCGTCGATGCCGTCGCCCGGCGACAGCGTGATCCAGTGCTGCTTGTTCATGTGCCACCCGGGGGTGATCTCGGCGTGGTCGCGCACCAGGGCGGCGCCGTGCGGTGGCGCGCACTTGAGGTTGACGATCGGGACGTCCCGGAGGACGGACGTCATCACGAACATCTTCCCGACGACCTTGTAGACGAAGGCGCCCTCGCCGAAGGGCTGGGTCTCCACCACCGCGGGCAGACCCATCGCGGTGCGGATCGCGACCTCGTGCAGCATCTCGCCGTCCATTCGTTCCAGCATGCCCCCGACCGCCGACGGCGCGCCTCGGATCGGTCTCGCCGTCGGCGCGCCTCGGACCGGTCTCGCCGTCGGCGCGCCTCGGACTGGGGTACCCGGTGCCGCCATCCTCGAACTATCCTCAGTCCGTGCACATCACCCGGACCCTGAGCATCGCCGCCGCCACCGCCGTCCTCGCCGCGACCGCCGTCGTCGGCGGGACCTCGACCGCCGAGGCCGCCCCCACCGTCTACAAGAACTGCACCGCGGTGCAGAAGGTCTACTCGGGCGGGATCGCCAAGAAGTCCGTCACGAAGAACCGGGTGACCTCGGCCGGCAAGGTGACGTACCGCGCGCTCAAGGGCACCGTGAAGAAGGACGACGCGCTGTACGCGGCGAACAAGAAGCTCGACCGCGACGCCGACGGGATCGCCTGCGAGAAGAGCTGACGCAGCGCAGCCGCGGCCGCGCGCCGCGCGCCGCGCTCCCCGCGACGCGCGTCAGAGGGGCGGGACGCCCTCGTGCCCGGAGCGTGGGCGGGCGGTCCCGGCGACCCCGGTGACCACCGACCCCGGCGGGACGTCCTTCGTCACCACGGTGTTGGCCCCGACGACGGAGTCGGCACCGACCGTGATCGCCCCGATCAGGGACGACCCGGCACCGAGGACCACGCGGTCCCCCACCGCCGGGTGCCGACGGGCGCCCGGTCCGTGCTCGCCTCCGCGGCCGCCGAGGGTCACCCCGTGGAAGAGCACGACGTCGTCGCCGATCACCGCGGTCTCCCCGACGACGACACCCATGCCGTGGTCGATGAAGAACCGTCGCCCGATGCGCGCACCGGGATGGATCTCGATGCCCGTCGCCGACCGGGCGATCTGCGCGATGACCCGGGCCGCGAAGCGTGATCCCGGCAGGCCCTTCGCGAGCCAGAGCCGGTGCGTGATCCGGTAGGTCCAGATCGCGTGCAGGCCGGAGTACACCACGGCGTTCTCGAGGTCCCCGCGCGCTGCGGGATCACCGCGGCGTGCTGCGGCCAGGTCCTCACGGACGGTCCGCAGCACGCCACGACGTCGGGCTGACGTCACGCAGTGAGCCCCTCGAAGAGCACCGTCGACAGGTAGCGCTCACCGGTGTCGCAGACGATCGCGACGACGCGCTTGCCGACGTTCTCGGGACGCGCGGCGATCTCGATGGCGGCGTGGATGATCGCGCCGGAGGAGATGCCGGAGAGGATCCCCTCCTCGGTGCCGAGGGCGCGGGCGACCCGGAGCGCGTCGTCGAGCTCGACGTCGAAGACCTCGTCGATGACGCTCTGGTCGAGGACCTCGGGGATGAAGTTCGCGCCGATGCCCTGGATCTTGTGCGGGCCGGCCTTGCCCTCGGTCAGCAGCGGCGAGTCCTTCGGCTCGACCGCGACGATCTGCACGCCGGGGACCCGCTCCTTGAGGACCTGTCCGACGCCGGTGATCGTGCCACCGGTCCCGACGCCCGCCACGAACACGTCGACGTGCCCCTCGGTGTCGCGGAGGATCTCCTCCGCCGTGGTCTTCCGGTGGATCGCCGCGTTCGCGGGCGTCTCGAACTGGTGGGCGAGGATCGCACCGGGTGTCTCGGCGACGATCTGCTCCGCCTTCGAGACGGCGCCCTTCATGCCCTCGGACCCCGGGGTGAGGACGATCTCGGCACCGTAGGCGCGGATGAGCGCGCGGCGCTCGACGCTCATGGTCTCGGGCATCGTGATGACGACCCGGTACCCGCGGGCGGCGCCGACCAGGGCGAGCGCGATGCCGGTGTTGCCGGACGACCCCTCGACGATGGTCCCACCCGCCTGCAGCTCGCCGGACGCCTCCGCCGCGTCGACGATCGCGACACCGAGCCGGTCCTTCACGCTCGCACCCGGGTTGTAGAACTCGAGCTTCGCCAGGATCTCGGCGCCGCCCTCCTTCGGGAGGCGGTTCAGCCGCACCAGCGGCGTGTTCCCGAACGCCTGCGAGATGTCATCGTGGATCGTGCCGCTCATCGGTACCGTCCTCATCGGGTCAGGTCGCGTGCCTCCGCCCTGGAGGCACGGCGTGCGCTGCGATCCTAGCGATCGGACCCCGGGTGGTGCTGCCTGTGTGACGCGCCCGGCGCGCCCGGCGCGCACCGCGCCTCCCGACCAACGGCTTGGTCCGCCCGCGACCGTTCGCGCTCACCGACACTTCTCGCGTCCCCGATCGCGAAATGTGTCGCTGCGCACGAAATCCTGCGCGCTGGACCCGCGCACGGCGCACCGCGCCCGCGCCCCCGTCCGTCAGCGCACGTGCGCCGTCCGCGCGAACCGCTCGTCCGTCGCCTCGAGCACCCGCAGCACGTTGCCACCGGCGAGCGCCCGGAGGTCGTCGGCACCCCACCCACGCCGCTGCAGCTCCGCCGCCAGCACCGGGTAGCGCGACACGTCGCGGAGGTCCGGCGGGAGCACGGGCGTGCCGTCGTAGTCGCCACCGAGCCCGATGTGCGCCGCGCCGGCGACGTCCCGCGCGTGCTCGACGTGGTCCGCCACGTCCGACACCGTCACGAGCGGGGGCTCCCCGACCGATCCGGCGTCCTCCCAGTCGGCCCACGCGCCAGACACGAACTTCGGCACGAAGGTGATCATCACGACGCCGCCGTTGTCCCCGAGGCGGGCGAGGACGTCGTCCGGCACGTTCCGGGGGTGGTCGTTCACGGCGATCGTCGACGAGTGGCTGAACACGACGGGCTGCGTGGCGACGTCGAGGGCGTCGCGCATCGTCTCCGGCGACGTGTGCGACAGGTCGACGAGCATCCCGATCCGCTCCATCTCGGCCACCACCTCGCGCCCACGGTCGGTCAGGCCGCCGTGCGGGTGGGAGCCGGTGGCCGAGTCGGCCCAGGGCGTGTCGTCGTTGTGCGTGAGGGTCATGTACCGCACCCCGAGGCGGGCGAGGTCGCGGAGCACCGCCAGGTCGTCGCCGATCGAGTGACCGCCCTCGGCACCGAGCAGCGACGCGGTGCGGCCGGAGTCGATCGCGGCGCGGACCTCGGCGGCGGTGCGGGCGAGGGCGAGGGCGTCCGGCCAGCGCTCGATGATCCGGTGCGCGAGGTCGACCTGCTGCAGCGTCGCCCGGACGGGGTCGGGGACGTCCGTCGGGACGAAGACCGACCAGAACTGGCCGACGACGCCTCCGGCCCGGAGCTTCGGCAGGTCGGTGTGCAGCGATCCCTGCTCGGAGTCGATGCCCTCGACGCCGGAGTCGTGGGTCTCCCGCCGTTCCCACGGCAGGTCGTTGTGTCCGTCGATGACCGGGAACGGGAGCGCGTCGAACGTCATGCCCTCGACGCTACCGCGGCCCGGCCGCTCGCTAGGCTCGCCTCATGGACCCCGTCACGCTCCGGACCGAGCGGCTGGTCCTCTCGGTCCCCGAGCTCTCCGATGCCGACGACGTCGTCGCGTACGCGACCGATCCCGACGTCGTGGCGTTCATCCCGATGCCAGAACCGTACGGCCACGCCGAGGCCCACCACTGGCTCACGGCCGTGGTGCAGGAGGGCTGGGCCTCGGACGTCCGCTACGAGTTCGCCATCCGACGGTCCGACGACCCCCGGCTGCTCGGGACGGTCGGGCTGTTCGGCTTCGCCGCCGGCGGTGCCGAGATCGGGTACGCCACCCACCCCGACGCCCGCGGGCAGGGCTTCGTGACCGAGGCGGCGGACCGGGTGCTCCGGTGGGCGTTCGCGCCGGCGCCCGAGGGGCTCGGACTGGTCCGCGTCCAGTGGCGCGCGATGGCGGAGAACCGCGGCTCGATCGCGGTCGCCCAGCGCCTGGGGCTGCGGTACGAGGGCCGACAGCGGTCCGCGGTGCTCCAGCACGGCGTGCGGCACGACCAGCTGCTCGCCGCCGTCCTGCGTGACGACGACCGGTCGGTCAGCACCGCCTGGCCGGTCCCGTGACCGTCGCGTTCCGGGTCGTCACCGACCTCGCCGCCCCGCCGGAGCGCGTGTTCCGGCTGTCGCTCGACATCGGCGCGCACGAGCGCTCCATGGCCGCGAGCGGCGAGCGGGCGGTCGACGGCACCACCACCGGGACGATCGGGCTCGGTGAGTCCGTCACGTGGCGCGCTCGGCACTTCGGGATCGTGTGGCGGATGACGAGTCGGATCACGGCACTGGAGGCGCCGCACCGGTTCGTCGACGAACAGGTGCGTGGACCGTTCGCCCGGTTCCGGCACGAGCACCGGTTCGAGGCGACGGCCGACGGGACGCGCATGGTCGACGAGATCGCGTTCCGCGCACCGCTCGGTGTGCTCGGACTCGCCGCGGAACGCCTCGCACTGGCCCGCTACCTGCCGCGGCTCATCCGGGAGCGCAACGCCTCGCTGGCGGCCGAGCTCGCCGCCGGCGGTCCGGCCGCACCGTAGCGGAGCGGAGCCGGTCGACGCCTCAGAGCGCGTGCGCCCCGAGGATCGCCCCGGCGGCGTACGTCGCGGCGAGTGCCAGTGCGCCCCCGGTGACGACGCGGATCGTCGCCCGCGTGCGCGGGGCACCGCCGAGCGCCGCGCCGGTTGTCCCGGTGGCGGCCAGCGCCACGAGCACCGCGACCACCGTCACGGCGACGCGCGCGGACTCCGGGCTGAGGAGCATCGCGAGGAAGGGCAGGGCGGCGCCGGTCGTGAAGGTCGCCGCCGACACCCAGGCGGCACGCCACGGGCTGACGACCTCGTCCTCGGCGTCGCGGAGCGCTGCGGCGGCGCGTCGGCTGCGGACCTCGGGGCGCACGAGCTCGTCGGCGACGGCGCTCGCCACCGAGGGGTCGACCCCGAGCGCGCGGTAGTGCGCGGCGATCGTGCCGGCGTCCTCCGACTCCGCCTCGAGCTGCGCCTGCTGCGCGGCCTGGCCGGTGCGCTGCGCGTCGCGGGCCCCGCTGACCGACACGTACTCGCCGAGGGCCATCGACACGGCTCCGCCGACGAGCGCAGCGGTCCCGGCGGCGATGACCGGTCCGGTCCCTGCCCCGGCACCGGCGACCCCGACGAGGACCGCCGCGACCGAGACGATGCCGTCGTTGGCGCCGAGGAGGCCGGCGCGCAGCCAGTTCAGCTTGGCGGCGCTGGCGGTGTCGTGGTCGGTGGTGGGGAGGACGAGGTCGGTTGCGGTCGACATGGACGTCAGGATGCCACGCCGTCGCGAGCGGCGCCAGCATGGTGAGGCTACCCTGATCAGGGGTTTTCTGGTGAGGACAGCCTCACCTCACCTCGTGCGGAGTGCGGGAAGCCGCATCGGGACCGCACCCTCGGCCACCGGCCGGAACGTCCGGTCGCCGAGCTGTCACGATCGTCGTATGAGCAGGGGAATCAGGATCGACCACGTGGGCGTCACGGTGCCGGACATCGACGCAGCCACGGCGTTCTTCGAGGCGGCGTTCGACGCCGTCGTCCTGTACGACATGCGGTGCCGCTCGGAGGAGCCGAACGGC